>CABTZM010000048.1 GCA_902489295.1 uncultured Collinsella sp. | reverse complement strand
CCGAAGGACTCGACCTGCCAGATGATGGTCTGGACCGGGCCGTAGGCAGCACGGACGGCACCGCAGGCGGCCAACGAGCGCTGGACGACACGCAGGTCCTCCAGGAACTCATCGGCACTGTGGTACATGGTGTCGGTGATGCGGCGCACGGTGGCGTTCAGACGGTCGGCCATGACGAGCATGACGGCGCGATGCGGCTCGTGCTCGGAGATGAGCTCGGCGCGGGCCGTGTACTGGGCGCTCATCTCGACCTGGTGGTTCCACAGGTTCATGAGCTCGGCAGACGGCTTGCTGTACTCGGCCTCGAGCGTCAGGTTGCGACCGATGCGGCGACACTTGTCCTCGAGCTTGAGCACCATATGGGTGAAGTACTTTGCGGCGACCTCGCGGCTCACCTTAGCGGTGACGTTGGGGTTGCCGTCGCGGTCGGAGCCAATCCAGCTGCCAGGATGGAAGAATGCCGGGCACAGCGGCGGCACGGTGCCGGCCTTGTCGCCCAGCACCCAGTCGTCAAAGCGACGATAGATGACGGGGATAACGTCGAACAGCGTGTTATCGAAGATGTCGATGATGGTATCGGCTTCCTCGACCGGCGTGGGCTTCTTAAGCGCGATGGGGCTCGTACGCACCAGGGCGTCGATCTCCTGCAGCATATGGCGCTCGTTCTCCACCAGGTCGGAGCCGCCCAGGCGCGGGCGCTCCTCCAGCAGGTTGGAGATACGGCGAATCTTGCCCTCGACGGCCTTACGACGGGCCTCGGTGGGATGTGCGGTAAAGACGGGGTGGAACTCCAGCTTGCCGAGCAACTCGTTGGCGCCCTCGACGCCCATCTCGTCTACCAGCTGGTGATAGGCGACGGTAAGCTCGTTGGCGGGATCGACCTCGGTATCGGTCGATGCGCCGGCCTCACGCTCGCGCAGCTGCGCCACGCGGTAGTTCTCCTCCGACAGGTTTGCCAGATGGAAGAAGCTCGTAAAGGCGCGGACGATAACCTGCTGCTTGTCGAGCGGCAGACTGTCGATCAGATCGACGACCTCGCGGAACGCCACGGCAGTGGACTCGTCGGCGGTAGGCACGCCCTGCTCATCGACGGCCTCGTCGGCAGCACGGCTACCGGGGTTGCCGGCATTGGCCGCAATCTCGGCCGACAGGATCTTGTCGAACAGGTCCGCGATCTCGGGATCATACTCGCTAAGTACACGACGCTCCAGGCGCAGGAACAGCGCCAGATTGTCGCGAAGCTCCTCGGGGATCTCGATCTCGGCGAGACGCTCCTTGGACTCGGCATTCGAGCCGATACGGTTAACGA
Organism: uncultured Collinsella sp.; assembly: GCA_902489295.1. GTDB lineage: Bacteria > Actinomycetota > Coriobacteriia > Coriobacteriales > Coriobacteriaceae > Collinsella. Next base: position 10,639 of record CABTZM010000048.1, on the reverse strand, counting down.
GGCGGTTGACCACGGCAGCGACGCGCGCCGCAGCTTCGGGTACAGACTGGTTGCTTAGGTTCTCAGCCACGTTTCCTCCCATTCCTCCTTCTATGCACGTAACATGCGGTATTCATTATAGGCACTTGAGAAATACTTTCGACACTGATTGCGCTTTACCACACAAAAGTATTTTCTGCATTGCAAGGGTTTTTGCCCCAAATGGTCGTATTTCTCGGTAGGCGGCATACGCAAGCGGGGGCATTCCGCATAAATGCGAAACACCCCCGTAACAATCGCTCGTCATGAGCAGGGCACATTAGCAGGCCCGCAGCTCAACATGATGCGCTACAGGCGCTCGCGAACCGCCTCGACAACGTTGTCCAGATCGGCGAGGACCTCGTCATGGCTCTCCATGTCGCGCACCTTGACCTTGCCGGCGGCAAGCTCGTCACCACCCAGGACCAGGATAAGCTTGGCGCCCACCTTGTCGGCCTGCTTAAACTGAGCCTTGAGCGAACGGCCCTGGTAGTCGGCCTCGGTCACAATCCCTGCGGCGCGAAGCTTCTGCGTGATGGCAAAGACGTTCTGGCGCAGCTCCTTGCCGGCGTTGGCGACGTAGACGCACGGGGCCTCCTCGGCACCCAGGTCGCTGCCAAAGGCTTGCAGGGCCAGCAGGGCACGCTCAAAACCGACCGCGAAGCCGACGCCGGCCGTGGGCTTGCCGCCCTCGAGCTCGACCAGACCATCGTAGCGACCGCCGCCGCCGATGGAGCCGACGCCGGCGCCGGGAGCTTCGACCTCAAAGACGGTACGGGTGTAGTAGTCCAGGCCGCGCACCAAGGTGGGATCCTCGACATACTCGATGCCGGCGGCATCCAGATAGCGCTTGACCTGCTCGTAGTGCTCGCGGCACTCGTCGCACAGGTTGTCGCCCATCAGCGGGGCCTTGGCCATGATCTCGCGGCAGTGGTCGTTCTTGCAGTCGAAGGCGCGCAGCGGGTTGAGCTCGGCACGCTCGCGGCACTCATCGCACATCTCGTCGGCGTGATCGAGGATAAACTGCTTGACCTGCTCGCGGTAAGCCGGACGGCACTGGGCATCGCCCATCGAGTTAATGAGCAGACGAAGCTTGGAAAGATCGAAGCCCAGGCGCTTGTAAAACTCCATGAGCATGATGATGCACTCGGCGTCGGCAGCCGGATCGGGAGCACCGAGCCACTCGATACCCACCTGGTGGAACTGGCGCAGGCGGCCCTTCTGGGGACGCTCGCCACGGAACATGGCCTCGGCGTAGTACGCCTTAAACGGCGTGGAGCCCTGGGGCACCAGATTGTTCTCCACGACGGCACGCACCACGCCGGCTGTGCCCTCGGGACGAAGCGCCAGGCGCTGCTTGGGCTTGAGCTTGGTGTCGGTGCCCTCGGTAAAGACGCGCTCCAGGTTGGCGCCGCTAAAGACGCGGAACATCTCCTTGCGAACGACGTCGGTCGACTGGCCGATGCCGTGGACAAAGACGTCCACCTGCTCGATCGCGGGCGTCTCGATGGGTTTAAAACCAAACGGCTCGAACACGCCGGCCGCAATCTGCTGCATCTTTTGCCAAGCGCGCATCTCGGCGCCGATAAGGTCGCGGGTTCCCTCCGCCTTCTGTGCCTGCATGGGCAAACACCTTTCTTTTGTATCGCGTCATAGGTAGTGGACATTATACGGCACAAAGCAGCAACGCGGCGGCGTGTCTGACCGAACGAGGGTATGGGGACTCGTTCGGCCAGACGCGCCGCCGCGGTTTGTGATCCCTTTTCCTCCGTCCCCTTCGGATTACGTGATCCCTTGGGGACGGAGGAAAAGGGATCATTTCGTAGGCCCGTGGCTGCCCTGGAAACCGAATGACGGTACGAGCATCCATTCGGCTTCCACGGCAGCCACGGGCAGAACAGACAAACAGGAATAGGCGGCGACCCGCTACTCCCCCGCCACGCTCGCGCGCAGCTTGGCGGCAATGGGCTCGGATGCCAGCAGGAACACGAGCATGACCACGGAGCACGCCAGGCATACAATCCAGGTGCTCGCAAAGGAGCTCGTGGCATCGAACAGCACGCCCGAGACGATGGCGCCCACGGTGCCGCCGACCATCTCGAGCGAGGTAATGGTGCCCGTGACCTTGCCGAGGTCGGCCATACCAAACTGCTTGGACGCGGCAATGGTAGGCGTGATGGTGCCCATGCACGTTCCGACACCAAAGCTCACGGCAGCCACGATGGGACCAAGGAGCCCACAACGCTCACCACGGTGGAGATGGCGTTGGAGATGTTGTACTGCGCAAGCGTGATCCCGAGGTCGCTTACGATGAGCGGCTGAAACAGGCTCATGCAGTTAACGAAAATGGTGTAGCACGTGGCCATGATCACAAAGCCGGAGGCCACCACGAGCCAGCCGGGGAAGAACTTACGTTGCTGGGACATACTGTTCCTTTTTTAAACAAACGAGTAGCAAGATTGGGTGCTACCGGTGGTCGGCGATGTAGCCCAAAGCGACGGCGGCATAAGCCGCGGCGCCAAGGGGAAGCTCGGCATCGCTAAAACGTGCCTTGGGATGATGCTGAGCAAAATGCTCGTCCGTATCAGTCACGGCAGCGCCCACGGTAAAGTACGCACTCGGGATCTCACTCGAGATCAACGCGAAGTCCTCGCTCGCCATGGCGTGAAACAGCGGCAGGAAGGCGGCCTTGGGCAGCACCGCGCCCACGTAGCCAAGCGACGCCTGCGTCATATCGTCATCGAGTACGAGCGGGGGAACATCCGAGAGCGTCTCGAGGGTCGCCGGCGTGCGATACGTTGCGGCCACGCCGTTGATGACCTCGGCGATGCGGGTCTTGAGGTGCTCCATGAGCTCGACGTCGAAGCCACGCAGCGTTCCCTCGAGCACACAAGTGTCGGGGATGACATTTGCGGCCTGACCGCCGGCGAACTTGCCAACGGTAAGCGCGACCTCCTTGGCCGCCGGCACCTCGCGGGAGATGAGCTCCTGAAGTGCCAGATGCACGTGCACACCCGCCGTAATGGGGTCGATGCAGATCTCGGGGCTCGAGCCATGACCGCCCTTGCCCTGCAGCGTGACGCGGAAACCGTACACGCCCGAGAGCGCCGGACTGCCGTAAAGCACCAGGCCAAGCGGCGACTGGCTATTGACATGCATGGCAAAGGCGACCTGAGGACGCGGGTTCTGTAGCAGACCGTCGGCGATGGCGGCGCGGGCACCCTCAAAGGTTTCCTCGCCCGGCTGGAACAGCAACTTAACCGTGGCGTTGGCATCAACAAGCTCTGCCTCGCGCGCTTTGAGCATACGAGCCGCACCAAGCAGCGCCGTCGCGTGCATATCATGACCGCAAGCGTGCATGCAGCCGTTGGTGGATGCAAAGGGCTCGCCGGATTCCTCGGCAACGGGCAAGGCATCCATGTCGCCACGCAGCATGATGACCGTACCGGCTTGTTCGTCCGTGCAGACGCCATTGCCCTGGGCCGCGGCGGCACCGGCGCCGACAAGGCCCACAACGCAGGAACCATCGACGAGCGTGGCAAATGGGATGTCCATCTCGGTCAGGCGCGCTTGGATATACGCAGAGGTCTGTGGGAGGCTATTACCCAGCTCGGGCATCTGGTGGAGATCGTGTCGCCACGCAGCGAGCTCGTCTGCAAAAGCCTGAGCTTCTGCAACAAGACCGTCACCGATAGCGGTCTGCGCCGCTGCGGTGGCCTTGGGCGCTGATTGCGGTTGAAGATCGGACAAAGCTGGTGCCATAGATGCCCTCCAGTATCGTTTTTGCAGCAAGCACTTTGATAGCGTAAAGTGCAAGGTACTACTTTAAGGGCGAGGCATAAAAAATGCCGCCCCAGGAGGGCGGCGCAACAAGTTGTTTACAATTGCGGGCGCGGCTTTCGACGCAAAAAATCGAAGTGAGTCTCGCTCAAGATAATCGACAGGAAGATGAGCGCGAAGCCGGCGAGCAGGCGCGAGGTGAGCGCCTCCCCCATCAGCAGCACCGAGAACAGCACACCCGAAGGCGACTCCATCGAAAGGAGCAGCGAGCCCGTCGAGGCCGGGACATGCGCCAGGCCGACGTTTTGGATGAGCAGAGCCGCGCATGTGCAGCCCACCGAGAGAAACGCCATCGCACTGATAAAGCTCGGCGTCCAAACGGACAGAGGCGCTTGGGTCTCGAATAGCAGCGACGTTGCCAGGCTCAGCACGCCGTTGCCCACAAACATCCAAAACGTGATGACGTTAATGTCCATTTTGCGACCGTACTTGGCAGTCACCGCCATCTGGATGGCGAAAAAGGCCGCACCCGCCAGCGTAATGACGTCACCGATGTTGAATTCAACGCTATCGAGCGCCACCAAACCAATGCCCGCCAAGCACAGCAGCGCCGCGCCCAGGTTATAACGGGTGAGTTTTTCGCCGCTCAGAAAATAGCTCGCGAACGGTACAAGGATGCAATACGTGCCCGTCAAAAAAGCATTCTTGCCCGCCGTAGTATGTGCCAGACCGACCGTCTGCAACGCATAGGCCGCCCACATGAGCACGCCCATACTCAGGCCAACGATCAGGTTGCGAGCGTTGAGGTGCGCGATGATGCGCTTGTGGAAGACGGCAAACATGACCAACGCTGCGGGCAGAAAACGTACATAGAGCAGCGCGAACACCGGAATGGTGCCGAGTGCGTCCTTCATAGTGGTAAAGGAGTAGCCCCAGATGACCGCCACCGAAAGGAGCAGAACCTTCCAGAACAGCGGAGAGCGTGCGCCGGCGCCCCGGGGAATACCGCCCGCGCCCAAATCCTCACGGGCTACTGGGCTATCGGGCAAGTTTTCGATTTCGTTGGCAGCGTATTGGGCCATGGAACATCCTCGCACTCAATCTGGGCGTGGTGTCCGCACGCGTATGGCTGCGTGCCGCCTCATGGTCAAATAAAAACAGGGCGCACCGGACCCCCGGCACGCCCCGCTACTGTAGCAACAACCAAGCAGCCCACGCAATCCAGCCCACTAAAGCGTCGGCAAAGTGAACCTCGATGCTCCGGCAATGTCAGCGAAAACGACCCTAAGCGAGCAAGGTGACGTGAAATAGTTTTGTTCCGCCGTTCTGCCGAACGGCGGACCGGCCGACGCTGCGCGAGCCGCATTCACGCCAATCTGACGTTCGATTTCAAGGGCGCGACCAGAAGGTCAGCGCCCTTTCATTTCACGTCACCTTGGCGCAAATGTGGCTCGCTCGCTGGCATTAGTGCTGCGTCAGCGTTAACGTTGCCGCACTAAATTAGCTTTGTTGATTCCAGCTTTTCGATAATCCAGTCGTTGGCTTTGATGACCGGGCGGCGGAAGACGACGCCCAGGGCCAGCGACGGAATCAGATAGCTCGCCAGAATACCCAGCTCAACCCAGTACTCCATATGGTAGGCACCGGCCATGGCGGCGTGCATGGCGTTGATGCCGTGGGTAAACGGCAGGAACGGGTAGATCGCCTGGAACACGGGGCCGGTCATCTCGATGGGGAACGTGCCACCCGAACCGCCGACCTGCATGACCAGCAGCACGACAGCGAGGGCCTTGCCGATATCGCCAAACGAAACCGTAAGCGTGTAGACGATATTGGAGAACACGAGACTCGCAACCCAGCCCGCCAGCACAAACTGCAACGGGTTGTCGCACTGGATGCCAAAGAACAGAATGTCACCCGCGCACACGAGCGTTGCCTGCAGCAAGGCCAGACCGCCAAAGAACAGATAACGGCCCAGGTAGATCTCGTGCAGTCGCACGGGAATGAGCTCGTTGATAAGCTCATCGTCAACCGAGACCTTCATCATGGCCGCCAGAACAATCGAGCCCACCCACAGCGACAAAATCGTGTAGAACGGCGCCATGGCCGAGCCGTAGTTGCGGATCGGATAGACCGGCTTGCGGTCGAGCGCGACGGGACCGGAAAGCGACACGGCCAGACCCTCGGGGTCGTTGCCGATCATCGTCTTGATTGTGGCCAGGTCACCCGAGATCAGAGCGCTATCAAGCTCGTCCTTAAAGGCACTGATCTTGTCCGACGCCTCGCCCAGCTGATCGGAAGCCTTGTTGACGAGTTTTGCAGCCTTGGAAAGACCCTTCGCGAGTGAGCCGGAAGCATCGGTCAGACCGCTCACGGCGCTATCCAGATCACCCGAGATGCCGTTCAGGGAATCCAGAACGCCCGAAATGGTCTTCTTGAGCTCCTTGGCCTTAACCGAGAACGTGGAGTCGTAGTCAGACTTGGCACCCGAGATACCCGCCTTGGCATCGGCGATGGCCTGGTCGACCTCGGCACGGGACGCATTGACCTTTGCCATGCTGTCCGAGAGAGACTTCGCCGTGGCCGTCAGGTCCTTCGCATTGTTGCGGTACTCCATGGCAATTCTGCCCAGCGAGGTCGCAGCGGACTTGAGGCCGTCCTTGAGTTTGTCATCACTCACCTGGTCGGCAAGGCTGCGGAGCCGATCGGCCATTGCGTCGATATCGTCAGCGCGCGTATTGAGCGCCGCTGCGGCTTCGTTGAGCTGAGAAACCGTAAGGTCGACATGCTGATTCGCGGCATCGAATGCCTTCGCGAGCTCGGCGGACACGTTGTCAAACGACTCCGCGCTTCCGTCAATGGCCGCGTCAACCGCATCGTTGGCGGCCTTGAGCGCTTCCTTGGAATCATTGATGCCGCTCTTGGCGTGCTCCATCAGCTGCTTCGTCGACTCATCGACGGTACCCGTCTGCTTGAGCATGCCGCCCGCCGACGCGAGCGAATCGGACGTGGAGCTCAAAATGCCCGCGAGCGACGTCGCGTTCGCCTGAACGTCTTGCAGGTCCTCGACCGAATCGCCAAGCGTCGAGGACAGGTTGGCAATAAAGTTGCTCACCTGGTCGGTGCTCATATAGTCAAGCAGGCTGGACACGGTCTTAAGGCCGATGGTCGTAATGGTCTTGGTAAAGGTCTCGTTGACCTGGCTCTGGACCGCGCTCGAACCCTTTTCGGTCACGATCTGGGCGATGGCGTTGGCCTTTTGGTTCTCGTAGAACTCGATGTCGGCATGCTTCACGTCGGTCGAAAAGAGCGTCATCATGTCGGCGCTAAACGTTTTGGGGATAACGACGGCAGCGTAGTATGCGCCCGACTTGACGCCCTCGATCGCCTTATCGCGGTCGTTGAGGACAACCCAATCGAAGTTCTCGTTGCCGCGCAGGGTGGCAGTCACGTTTTCGCCCACGTTGATCTCGACAGGAATCAGATCACTCTCGTAGCCCTCGTCGGTGTTGACCACGGCGATCTTGAGGTTGCCGGTATTGCCGTAGGGATCCCAGCTACCGGCGATGTTAAACCACGCGTACAGGCACGGCACGATAATGAGGCCCATCACGACGACCATGCCGATCACGGAGCGAGACACGTTTTGGACATCGCGCTTAAACAGGTGCAGGATGTTTTTCATTTATGCCTCACCTCCTTTGGAGTGCTTGCCGAGCGGGGCGGTGTCCCCGTCGTTTCCGTTTACGTTGTCAACGCCGTCGGCATCTTGAACCTTACGATGCGCACCGATATGCGGCAGACGGCTCGTGGGCTGTTCGCTGTCCTTGGTGCCCCGCTCGCTGGCGTTGAGACCAAACATGCGACGGGCGGCAGGGATGGCAGCCGTGTGCTCGCGCATCTCGCGGCGAAGGTCCTCGTCCGAAAGCGCCGAGATGCGCATCTGGGTATTGAGGCTCGCGCGGATATATTCGATATTGATAAGCCAGCCGCAGATGGCAATGACCGAGACAATCCAGATGACCAGCAGGATGATCTTGCCGTTATTGTCGATATCGAGCACCGTCGAAAGCACAAAGAGCAGAACCTGCACGCCTACCACAGCGGCAAAACCGCCCTTGATGTAGTAGGGGTAGCGATGCTCAAACGCCACGGCATGGTCGAGCACCTCGCGACGGTACGAATCGGAATCGAGCACGACGCGCATGGCCGTGCGCAGCGAATAGCGCTGGCGCGGCAGGTCGTTGGACTCGCAGATCATGAGGCCCGTCGTGGAAAGCTGCTTATCAAAGAGCAGGTTGAGGTTGAGCAGCAACGGGCGCAGCTGCAGACCGATAAAGAGCGCGATGATAAGGAACACGCCCAGGATGCACAGGTTAAACAGGTAGTTGAACGAGTACATGCCACCGACGGTCTCGCGCAGCAGGTTGATGCCATAGGTGAAGGGCAGCAGCGGATGCAGCCATTGGAAGAAGCCGGGCATCATCTCGATGGGATACATGCCCGACGAGCCGGGAATCTGCACAATGACGAGGATGACGCCAATTGCCTTACCGATATGCTTAAACGTGGTGGACAACGCATAGATGATGTTGACGTAGGTGAACGAGATAGCGATGCCGCCCAGCACAAAGAGCAGCGGATTGACGCACTGAACGCCAATGACCAGATCGCCCACCGTAACGATAATGGCCTGGAACGCGCCCAGGATCACCAGCAGCAGCCAGCGGCCAAAGTAGCCCTGACGCGCCGTAAAGCTACCGATGCCCTCGCGGTCGACCTCGAGTTTGTAGATAGCGATGAGCACATAGCCGCCTACCCACAGCGCCAGATTGGTGTAGAAGGGCGCGATGCCCGAGCCAAAGCTCTTGACCGGATAGATGGACTTGGACGTCAGCTCAACCGGAGATGCCATGAAATCTGCCACGTCATCGACGTCGACGTCCATGAGGTCGGCTAACTCGCCCATAGACTCAGAGGTCTGCAGCGCCGCAATGTCATTGGCGGCGGTCGCGAGCTTGTCCTGAACCTTGGCAAGGGAGGTGTCGGTTTGGGACAGCGTGGTCTTTGCCTGCTTGAGCGTGGCGTCGAGCTGCGCCAGCGTGCCGCGCGTGCTCGCTATCGTGGGGGTCATACCCGACACAATGCCGGTCAAATCGCCCGAAACGGCGGCAAAGGAGTCAAGCGCGCCCGAAGCCTTCGGCAGTGCGTTCTGCCCCAGATCGGTCTGAGCCTGACCGAGGTTAGCCGTACCGGTCTGAATTGCCGCGTTAAGCGCGTTGCTCGCGTTCGAGATTGCCGTAGCGTCGTTTGCCATGGCGCTCGACTGTGCAGAAAGGCCATCCTTAATGCTCTGCAGCTTCTGGTTTTGCTCGCGAAGCGAATTGATGGTCGACGCGATGAGCGCATCGGCGTTCTCCGATCCCGTCGACGTATCGTTAACGAGAATCTGCAGGCGCTCGATGACAGCGCTGTTGTGGTCAATCGTCGCCTGAAGGGATTCGAGCGAGTTGTCGATTCGGGTGGTCGTGGACGTAACCGTACCGGTAAGCCTGCCAATCGCGGCGTTCGCAGAAGCCGATGTCTTACTCAGCACGATGCTGCCCTCCGAAAGTGCCTTGGAGAGCGAGGTGATGGACTTGCCAGCCGTGGCGCGAGCTTCGCCCAGCAGATCATTACCCTGAGCGATTGCCTGCGTTAGCGAAGGCGCCTGTCTCTGCAGGCCCGCCAACGCAGCATCGGCCGAAGCAATCGAGCTGCTTGTCTTGTCGATGGCGGCGTTCATGTCGCCGATGGAATCACGTACTCCGCCCAGGGTATCAGACGCCTCGGACACCGAGCCCGCCAGCGAATCCTGGGTCTGGGTTGCCTTGTCTTTAAGGTCGATGCCAGCATCTTTGGCAATGCCCGCGACGGTCTCGCCCACCGTGGAGACAAATTCCGAGTTGATCTGCTCCTCGATGGTGTTGGCACCGGTATCGGTGACCTTGGGCGCAATGGCGCTCTTCTTCTCGTTGACGTAATAGGTGAGCTTCGGCTGATGGTAATTGCCGTCGAGCATCGAGACGAGATTGTCGGAGAAGTTCTTGGGAATCACGATGGCAGCATAGTATTCGCCACTTTCGACGCCCTCTTTGGCATCTGCCGCCGAGTCGACGAAGGTCCAGCCAAGCTGGTCGTTCTCCTTGAGCTGATCGACCACCTTATCGCCTGCGTTAAGCCCGCCCACCAGGTCGTTCTGGGTACCCTGATCGTTGTTGGCGATGGCGATTTTAATGCCCTGGGTATTTCCGTACGGATCCCAGTTGGCAACGATGTTGTACCAGGCATACAGCGAGGGAATGACGCACACGCCCAGGGTAACCACCAGGGCGACGGGGTTCACGATCAATCGCTTGATGTCGCGTTTAAAGATTGCAAAGGAAACCTTTGCATCGGATAGTTTGCTGCCGAGACTCACGCTTGGACCATCCATCCTATCGTTTAGCCGAATCATGCTATTAACAACCATTGTACGGAGGCACTTTAGCGTCTCGCGGCACAATGGTGCTGAGTTTTGCGGGTAGCAATATACTACGAAGATGAGTTAGTGTACAGTTGTACAGTATCTTTAATATCAGCAGGTCACAAAACCACAGCCTGCACAAATTAACAACCCAACTAGTCATTTAAGAACGTCCTCAACGACTACCCATAACAACGCCGATGTTTTGGCGCAGACAGCGAAAGCCCGCCAGAGCGAGCAAGGTGCCTTGAAACGAGACGGCATTGACCTTCTGGTCATGCCGCCGAAGTTGAAAGGCAGATTGCCGCTCTGGCGGGCTTGCAGCGTCGAGTGGTT
>CABTZM010000047.1 GCA_902489295.1 uncultured Collinsella sp. | reverse complement strand
GTGCACTCGAGATCGGCTCGCGTTCGCGCGGCACGCCACGTCTTGCCAACCGCCTGCTCAAGCGCGTGCGCGATTACGCACAGGTGCGCGGCAACGGTCCCATCGAGCTCGATATCTGTCGCCAGGCGCTCGAGTTCTTCGAGATCGACGAGCTCGGCCTGGACTGGATGGATATTCGTATCTTGGAGACGCTTGCCAAGACGTTCTCCGGTCGTGCCGTGGGACTTACGACCCTTGCCAGCGCGGTGGGCGAGGACCCGGGCACGCTCGAGGATGTCTATGAGCCCTATTTGCTGCAGTGCGGGTTGATGATTCGTACGCCGCAGGGCCGTCAGGCAACCCTGCGCACCTTTGAGCACCTGGGGATTGAACCTACCGTTTAGGGCGCTTTGTTTTGGCGGGCTGTTGGGCTATCGCCGGGCATCGGGTAAACATATCGCCGTTCATCGGTTATGGGCGTTTTACTATTGCGCGCCCGTGCTATGCTGAATTGGTCTTTTTCTCATTCGGTAACGAAAGGACCGCCCATGCCTACTGACATCGAAATCGCACGTTCTGTCACGCCGCTGCCTATTACCGAGGTGGCCAAGAACGCCGGCGTCGACGTTAAGCACCTTATTCCGTACGGCTTCGACAAGGCTAAGGTCGACTATTCACTGCTCAACGAGCCGACCGATCACCAGGCCAAGCTCGTCCTCGTGACCGCTATCAACCCAACGCCTGCGGGCGAGGGCAAGACCACCACGACCATCGGTCTGGCCGATGGCCTGCGTCGTCGCGGCGTCAAGAGTGCCGTGGCCCTGCGCGAGCCTTCGCTCGGCCCCGTCTTTGGTGTTAAGGGCGGTGCTGCCGGCGGCGGCTGGGCTCAGGTGATCCCCATGGAGGATATCAACCTGCACTTTACCGGCGACTTCCATGCCATCGGTGCTGCCAACAACCTGCTGGCCGCCATGCTTGATAACCACATCCAGCAGGGCAACCAGCTTGGCATCGACGTTAAACGCATCACTTGGAAGCGCGTCGTCGATATGAACGACCGTCAGCTGCGCCACGTCATCGACGGTATTGGCGGTAAGGCCCAGGGCGTGCCGCGCGAGGACGGCTTCGATATCACCGTCGCCTCCGAGGTCATGGCAATCCTGTGCCTGTCTACGAGCATCAGCGACCTCAAGGAGCGCCTGGGCGAGATCGTCGTCGGCTACAGCTTTGCCGGCGAGCCCGTCCGTGCCCGCGACCTTAAGGCCCAGGGTGCCATGGCCGCGTTGCTTAAGGACGCGCTCAAGCCCAACCTGGTGCAAACGCTCGAGGGCACGCCCGCGTTTGTCCACGGCGGCCCCTTCGCCAACATCGCCCACGGCTGCAACTCTATCATGGCCACGCGTATGGCGATGCGCTTTGGCGATGTTGCCATTACCGAGGCCGGCTTCGGTGCCGATCTGGGTGCCGAGAAGTTCCTCGACATCAAGTGCCGTATGACGGGCGTTCGCCCCAGCGCCGTCGTGGTCGTCGCGACCGCTCGTGCGCTGAAGTACAACGGTGGCGTCGCCAAGGCCGACCTCAACGAGGAGAACCTCGAGGCACTCAAGGCCGGCATGCCCAACCTGCTGCGTCACGTCGACAACATCCAGAACGTTTATGGTCTGCCCTGCGTGGTCGCCATCAACCGCTTCCCGACGGACACCGAGGCCGAGCTTGCGCTCATCGAGTCCGAGTGCCAGAAGCTCGGCGTCAACGTTAAGCTTTCCGAGGTCTGGGCCAAGGGCGGCGAGGGCGCGCTCGAGCTTGCCGATGAGGTCATGCGTCTGATTGAGCAGCCGAGCGAGCTCAAGTTTGCCTATGAGGACGGCGCCGATGTGGCCGACGCTCTTGAGGCCATTGCCACCAAGGTCTACCGCGCCGACGGCGTTGACTTTACGCCGGCCGCCAAGCGCCAGCTCGCCGAGCTGCGCGAGAACGGCTTTGGCAACCTGCCGGTGTGCGTGGCCAAGACGCAGTACAGCTTTAGCGATAACGCCAAGGCCCTGGGCGCTCCCGAGAACTTCCGCATCACGGTGCGCGAGCTCAAGGTTTCCGCCGGTGCCCACTTTGTGGTCGCACTGACTGGCAGTGTTCTGACCATGCCGGGCCTGCCCAAGGTTCCCGCGGCCGAGAACATCGACGTCGACAACGACGGCAACATCACCGGCCTGTTCTAAGCCTGCTGCCCATAGCTGCTTGTCCGCCCCGCCGTGCCCACAAGGCCCGGCGGGGCTTTTTTTATCCTTAGGCCCGCGCATGTCTTGTAGATACCGACGGGCTCTGCCCATCATAGGCTTTTGCGCGGGTAGAATGCATGGATAACTTGATGCTCACGCGCGACGGAAAGGAATCGTTGCATGGATCAGGACAAGACAACCGTGATGGGCGGCTACGGTTCCGCGCAGGCTGGCGATAGCGCCGATGCGACCCGCGTTGTTCCCAACCCCGGATATACCGACCCCGCCGCGACGCAGCCTTCTGCCGAGCCCACCCGGGTTATGGGCTATGGCGACACGGCGCAGGATTCTTGCGCTGCATCTTCGCAAGGCCCCCATGGCAACGCAGCTCCGGACCCGTTTGATTATGCGTCGCAGGATTCTTATGCCGCTTCGACACCGAATCCCTATGATGACCTGCCGCAGAATCCCATTCCGCAGCCCCAGCAGACGACGTATATGCCTCGCACGGCGCAGCCTCGCTACGAGTCGCGCGAGCCGTATCGCGTGTACCCCAAGTCGATTCCGCAATATGGCGAGGACGAGGAGAAGAAGCCGTCGCGTTCGTCGAGCGTGATCAAGAAGATCCTCATCGTGCTGGCGATCTTCTTTGCCCTCTCGATTGTGTTTGCCATCGTGTCGGGCATGCTCAACAAGCGAGGGAGTTCAACGGCCGATACCGCTGCCGAGCAAACCGAGTCCGCTTCGTCTAGCACCGTCGATCTGAGCGATATCCCGGGGCAGTACTGGTCCAACGCCAAGAAGCTCCTCAAGTCGCGCGGCGCCGATCTTTCGAATGCCGTGGTCCTGACTGATGATGGCTCAACGCCCGTCGTCGATGCCAATTGGGTCGTTACTTCTGCCTACTATAACGACAACGGCAACCTCGAAATTCAACTCACGCACAAGAACAGCTCGGGCAACTCGTCCGACGGCCAAAGCGGTACCGACAGCTCGAGCTCCAATACGCTGGAGGACTTGAGCAACAAGGCACAGGAGTTGGGAGACAAGGCGCAAGAGCTGGGCGATACGGCACAAAACCTGGGCAATACCGCGCAGAACTTGGGCGACATGGCGACGGATGCCTGGAACGCCCTACAAAACGGTATCTCGGGCGCGCAGGGAAACTAGCTGTTAAGCGGGCTACAGCTGCTCGGCCGGACGCTCGGGCGAGCTGAAGCCCGAATCAAATGTGACGACGCACGAGACGTTGGGCCGGCGCTCGTGCACGATGCGCGTGACGAGCTCCAGCAGCTCCTCGTCGGATATATCAAAGCCGTCGGGACGCACCAGGTCAAACGAAACGAACCCGTCGTGCTCGTGCAGGTCGTGGATGGAGAGTGCGGGGTCGATCTGCATGATGCCGCGCTTGACCCAGCCGCGCAAATCATCGCCGGTTGTCGCGATGGGGTCGCAGTGCAGCGTGATGTCAATGCCCATCTGGCGCTTGATGTCGTGCTCGATGGTGTCCAGGATCTCGTGATGTTCAAACGCGTCGCCCTCGCCGGGCATCTCCACGTGGGCGCTGGCAAACTGACGACCGGGGCCGTAGTCGTGCACCATCAGGTCGTGTGTGCCCAAGACCTGCGGATAGGACATGATCTTGTCGCGGATTGCCTGGACGAGCTTGGGGTCGGGCGCTTGCCCCAGCAACGGGCTGATGGCGTCGCGCACCAGGCCCATGCCGCTGATGCAGATGAAGATGCCCACGCCCAGGCCTGCCCAGCCATCGAGGTCAAAGCCGGTCGTCTGCGAAATAAGCGCCGCCACCAGGACCGAGCCCGAGGTGATGACGTCGTTTTTGGAGTCCTGTGCTGTGGCGATGAGCGTCTCTGAGTCGATGCGGTCGCCCAACGTGCGGTTGAACGCGGCCATCCAGAGCTTAACGAGCATGGACAAGACGAGGGCGGCTAAGGAGAGCACCGAATATGCGGTGGGGGAAGGCTTGATGATCTTGGTGACCGATTCGAGGATCAGGTTGATGCCGACGGCGCAAACCAGGACGGCGACGAACAGACCGGCTAGGTACTCGTAGCGGCCGTGGCCATAGGGGTGGCCTTCGTCTGCCGGGCGGCTGGCAAGGCGGAACCCGAGCAGGCTTACGATGTTGCTCGAGGCATCGGAGAGGTTGTTGAAAGCGTCGGCGATGAGGGAGACGGAGCCGGCGAGCAGGCCCGCGATGCCCTTGGCCAGGCACAGGGTGATGTTGAGGCCAATGCAGACGAGGCTTGCGGAAAAGCCCGCGTTGGTGCGGCAAGATGCATCGACCGGCTCGCTCTCGCTGCCGGGAACAAGCGTATGTACCAGCCGATTTACAAATAGCATAGCGGTCGTCCTCACAATCATGTTTAAGGGGATAGTGTAGCTCGCGCGGGGGCGCCGTGCACCGATGCTCAGAAAATGCAGCAATAGTCTGCCGGTGCTAACGAGCGAGCCTTCTCGTCTGCCTGGGTGGTCCATTTTGGGCCACATGGGTATGGGCATGTGCCTGTTTGCTCGACATACTTAATGTCGACAGCTTTGTGCAAAGGAGGACGTTTCCATGGACGAGATGTTTGCCATTAAATGTCAAAACTGCGGCGGCCCTATGTACTCGCACCAAGCTAAGCGCAGCTTTGAGTGCGCTTATTGCGGTGCGGTCATTCCGTGGCAGGCGGACGCCGGAGAGCCCAAGAGCGCTTTGGGCATTCGCCATACGCCGTTGACGGTAGTGGATGGACTGCTCAAGCTCACGCATGTGTCGCAACTCGAGCGCCCGGAGGACCCGGACTGGTATTTCTTCAATTCGCACTGGCGCAATCAGTCGGTTCTGGAACATCTGCTGTGGGAGGATCGCGGCACGGCGCAGGAGTTTCAAGAGGCCACGCATGTGAGCATTCCTTGCCCCTTCTGCGGAGCGTCCTTTGAGGGCGAGTCAACGCAGCGTGTGTTTGAGTGCCCGTCCTGCGGCAATAAGATCGGCATTGCGGACCTGCTCAAGCCGGGGACGTTTAGCAAGCGCCTGACCATGGGCGTTGGTGCGGAGTATGTTCCCGAGCAGGGTATTCCCTGCGAAATCTCGCCGCAGCAGGCACGTGCCAACGCGCTGCAGCTGGTGCGCCAGTATCCGGATGCCTTTGCCGGGCACGACGTGGAAGACGCGATCAAAAACGACATGATGCTCTTCTATTTCCCCATGGCGCTGGCGGACTTGCGCATGATGGCGAGCTTCCCGGGCAAGGGCCTGAGCAAGGAGACCTTGGTGTACTACGAGGTGCTCGACTGGGCATACCCCAGGGCAAACTACCTGGACGTTCGCCTCATGGGCATTTTGGAGCCGTGGGACTTTGCCAAGGTCGGTCCGTTCGATCCCGCCATGCAGGAAGGCGACTTTCGCGTCGTCTCCGTCGATGCGTCTACCAAGGACCAGGTGGTTATTGATAAGCTGGCGCTCGACGTTGCGGGCAACGACGCCGAGGCTGTACTGGGGCTCAATAAAAAGAGCATCCGCACCTGGGCGCGCAAGGCCCGCAAGCACAAGGACGGCCTAGTTATGGTGCCGGTGTACTTTGTCGATCGTCCGGCGACGGACAGTCGCGATGGCGAGCAGGTGCGAATTGCCGTGAACGGCCAGACGGGTCGTGCGGCCGCGGTGGTGTTTAGCGACAAGCGCGAGACGCATATCGTGGCACCGCTCAACCCGAGCCTGCATCTGTCCGGCGAGAGCACCGTACACGCCACGCCCATCGAGGTCAAATACGTTAAATCGCCGTTCCTATACCAGATTGTGCGCCGTGGAGACGGCGAGCAACCGCGCCAGGTTGCAGCGGCAGCTGAGGGTTCCTACCGAGAAGAAAAGCCCAAACGCAAGGGATTGTTCGCTGCGATTTTTGGTAAGTAGGGGAGTGGTGCCGGGGCGTCGGGCTGCATCGCAAGGTCATGAGACGAACTTAAGACTGCTGGGAACGTGCTACCATTGCCGATAGCCTTAATCTTGTAAGAAGCGGAGGCCAGATTATGGGTTTTGCGGATCAGCAGCTTCAGCTTCAGGTACCGTATTCTCCTGACGACACGTTTAATGCCTTGAAGGCAGCTATGGAAAAGCTGCCTAAAGTAAAAGTTGATAGTGCATCGCCCACAACAAGAACAGTTGCAGCCGAGATTGGTATGAGCCTTTGGTCTTGGGGCGAAAATATCAGTATTTCGGTTGTTCCAGTTGAAGGCGGATCTGGCGTTACTGTCAAGTCGTCATCTAAGGTCAGGGCAAACGTATTAAACGGGGGCAAAAATGCAAAGAATATTGCCAAGATAGTCGATGCCCTATCGAAGGAGCTCGAGCGGTATCCGCAGGTTTCACAGACTATTGAGACGCTGGCGGATAGTGGTTGATGTAGTTGCAAGGCTTGAGAGGCTTGCAGCACTGCGTGAGAGTGGAGTACTTACCGAGGAAGAGTTTGCTGCAGAAAAGGCAAAAATCCTTTCGTAATCAGACACGATGGTTGGATTTGCATTCTATTATTGAACTTGTTTATACCAGGCTGAAAACATCGTGTGTAATAAAGGTGCGTAGTAGCCTCGTCTTGATTGGCGGATGTAAATAAACGGTGGAACGGCTGTAAAAGAGCCTTGCCACTGGGTAAAATCAGGATGTGCCGCGGAACCCGCTCCTCAGTCGGTCAACTTTGGAAGCGCGGGCAACGCAGGTACTATCGTCTAAAGGGCCGGGTGCGACCGGCCCTTTGCATGACTCCCTTCGCTATCCGTTACTGCTTATATTCCCGCCAGATCGAGTAGAGGTTCCGGACGATGCCGGTTACATACATCGAGAGGCGCAGGATTTCAAGAAACAAGTTCATAGGCTTCACCCCAATCGGAGATCGGAGCGTTGCCCGCAGGCGGATTCCGCGGCAGTCGTAATTCTACCTCACAGGCCGCGGCGGGAGACATCCTACCCGCCCCATGGCTTGGAGCAGTGTCGATCTAACGGGCAATCAAGCCTCTAGTTCTCTTTGAATTGAGCAAGCATCTGCCCGAAGAAGCTTAGTTCGGATGGCTCATAAATGATCGAACCGCCGTCCGCGGTCCTGTAGACCCCGCAGGGGAGGTAACGCCCGTCGGGGAGGACATAGAGGCTGGCTTCCTCCTTCAGTCCTACTGGAAATAGCGGAATCCCGTTTTCGTCCACTTGGAACTCGTCTATATTTGCGATCTTCCTCTCCATGATGCCTCCTGCCTTATTTCTTGAATGGCGCCTTAAAACAGGCAGCTCTCAATCAGCTCTTTGCCGCGCAGAGTGTCGATCCACTCCTGTGGGATGGCTTTGAGACCGTATGCCGTGCCGGCGAGGGCGCCGGCGACGGCTGCGGTGGTGTCGGTGTCGTCGCCTAGGTTGACGGCGGCAAGCACGCAATCTTCGTAGCTGTTAGTGTTGACGAAACACCAGGTGGCTGCCTTAAGCGTGTCGCGCACGAAGCCACCCGACCTGATCTCCTGCTCAGGCACGCCTTTCAGATGGAGCGCCCACGAGGGGAGCACGTCGTTCATCACATCCCTCATCAGCTCGACAAATATGATGCATGCGTCGGTCGACGTTCTGTGGGCGTGCGTAATCGCGGAGACCTTGCTGACCTCTTCGTCTGTCGCATCGGTGAACGCCAGGGGAGCGATGCGCATGAGCGATCCGTTGCCGTTGTCGCGCTCGCCGGAGCCTCCTTTGCCGGTGCGCAGGGCGCGGGCGGTCGTACCGCCGTAATCGAAAACGCCGTCGATCGTATACTCGCCACGGGCAATCCAGCTTACGAACTTGTCGCGCATGTCCGCGGTGTCGATGTGCCCGAGCTCCCTAATCGAGTCGCAGGTAGCAAGCGTCATAGATGTGTCGTCGCTCCAGGTGCCGGCGGGTTGCCCATGCGTGCCGTAGCCGATCATGTCCGTGCATTCGAACGTACCGCGGGGCCTGAACTCGTAGGGAACGCCCAGCGCGTCACCGACGGCAAGCCCATAGATGCAGTCGCGCAGTGTTGTTTTCGGTCTGTCTGTCATGGAAAGCTCCTCTTATCCCGGGTGATGTGGAGCGCCGTTGGGGGTATCGGTCGCAACGTGCTGCTACCCTTGCGTTTCGCCATTAGACGCTTCGTTGATGGCGCGGTACTCGGCACTCAGCTCGCGCGCCAGCTCTTCCTTGCTTGGAAGATACGGCAGGTATTTGGCGGCAAACACTTGGTCGTTGTCTTCGGGCAGCGTGTACTCGACGATCGAATCGCTTTTGTCCGCGCAGAGCACGATGCCTATGGGCGGATTGTCGCCTTCGTTCATGAGCTCACGCGTGTAGTAGTTCACATACATTTGCATCTGGCCCAGGTCCTGATGCGTAAGGTCATCGGTCTTAAGGTCGATGAGCACGAAGCAGCGCATCAGATAGTTGTAAAAAACAAGGTCAATATAGAAATGGCGCCCATCAAAGGTGATGCGCTTTTGGCGCGCCTCGAAAGCGAAGCCACGGCCAAGCTCCAGCAGGAACTTCTGAAGATGTGTGATGAGCGCCTGCTCTAGATCGCTCTCGCGAAACGCAGTATCGTCCGAGAAACCTAAAAACTCCAGTACATATGGATCGCGGATGATATCCTCGGGGCGACGAGCCGGGGCGCTCTCTTGGATTTCCTGGGTGACGGCCTCCTTGTCCTTGCTGGCAAGCAGGCGCTCGCGGAACATGGTGTTGATCTTGCGTTCGAGCTGGCGCGTGCTCCAGCGAGAGTCGGCGCATTCGTTCATGTACCAGGTGCGAGC
Organism: uncultured Collinsella sp.; assembly: GCA_902489295.1. Classification (GTDB taxonomy): domain Bacteria; phylum Actinomycetota; class Coriobacteriia; order Coriobacteriales; family Coriobacteriaceae; genus Collinsella. The sequence continues at coordinate 2,970 of CABTZM010000047.1, read as the reverse complement.
TTCGGGGTCAGGAATGCGTATTAACCTGCGGTAATGTGTCCAGCTCAATTCGGGACGCAGTGAGTCCCGAATTGGAAATGCAAGATAGAACTGACGCATTTTGCGCAGCTCTCTTGCTTCAAAACCTTTACCAAAATCCTTGGTAAGTCTGATTGCGAGGGCCTTGAGCAGCGCCTCTCCATACTTGGCGCGCTCCTCTCCGCCCTGCTCATCAACAATGCTCTTGCCAATCTCCCAATATGCCTCAACCATCGCAAAGTTAACGGCGGTATAGGCCTTGTCGCGAGCGGCGTTGAGAATCGAGGAAACCTGCTTGTAAAAAACTTCTGGCACGATTGCCGATTCTCCACGGTTTACCAGTTCGCCCATCAATGTCGCCCCACTTTCCTCTTATGGAATGCATCTTTATCGCATTTAGTTTAAAGCCTCGCGCGGACACGAATTGCTGTGCTGTCTGGCACCTTCGCATGGGAGCCTTGCAGTGACTAAAATGTGACCATAGAGGCAGTTTTAGCGAACCCCATGGGAGCGACACGCATGGACAACAACACCTTGCTGTTTCAGGACAAGGGTTCGGGTAGGTTTAAAGACGTCAAGATCTACCCTAACCGTATCGAGGTGCTCAAGAAGGGCACTTTCGGCGGCAAGCACACCGAGATTGTCTACCTTAAGGACATCACGGGCGTCAATAGAATCAAAGGCCGCGATGTTTTTCTGCGTAACAGGCTGTTGACTGCTTGCGTCTTTAGCCTGAGCAGCCGTGCGAAGGCCCAGGAGTTTGTTAACGTGCTGAATATGGTGATGTAGCCTATGGCGGCGTTCGGGCCAAGGTAAAAATTGGGGGCACAGAACGGTGTCCTGCGCCCCTCGTCGGGTCGATGTGTCCAAAAGGGTCGGCTTGCCTATTCGCTAGCGCCTTCGTTGTTTTCGCGGTCACTGGCAAGCATTGCTGCGCCGGCGACCGTCGTCGCCACAGCGGCGGCGGCGAGTCCGGCGGCGATACCAGAGCCGTCGCCCGTGTCGGCGAGTTTTCCGGTCGAGCCCTTGCTCTTGTTGCCGCCGCCGTTCTTGTCGGCGCCGCCTGCGTTGGAACCCGTGCCGCTGCCGGTGCCGCCCGCACTGCCCGAGGCCGCTACGGTAAAGCTTGCGGATCCGTCGCTGGCGAGCGTGTAGTTCTGCGCCGCGTCGCCCAAGAGACCGTTCACGCGCACCCAGTACGTTCCTGCGGCAAATGTTTCGCCCTCGGCCATTGCCGTGCCCGGAGCGCCGTCCGCGTCGTGCACAAACTCGAGCTGGGCCGTGCAGGCATCGGTTTCGAGCTTGCCCTCGAGTGATGCCGCAATCTTGGCGCGCACGTCTTCGCCGGCCTTAAGGCCTTCAAGCCCCTCAAAATGGGGCGTCAGCGCGCGCGGGTCGATATCGATGGGCACGGAACCCTGCAGCCCCGTAACGGTCTCGTTGCCCAAGGCATCGACATCAACGTATTCGATGGCAAACGTATGGCCCGAAGCCGCCACGTTGAGTACGTTACTGCTGTCGACAAGGCGGAAATGACCCTCGCCAACGGTCTTTCCATCCTGGAGTGAGGCATCGCTCAACGAGTCGCCATATGTCATGTGCATGCGGGCTGGGAGGTAGCACGAAGCTGCCTGCTTGTGCTCCGTATCGTAATTGCGCTGGTAGATGCTCCGTGCCAGTGCCGCGTCAACAAAGTCGGACGCGATGATGCCAATGTGCTTACAGCAGTTCTCTTTTGTGCCCTCAACTCCGGTATTGTTTATATACGAGCTCTTGTACAGGTGCTCGTTGACCACTCGCGCTGCGGTAAAAGGGTTGTTTTGCGTGCAGCTAGTGTAGTTGATAAACCAGCAGCGCTCCGTTGCCTGCGCCGTTGTCCCGTCCGCGGCAGTGATATCTACGGTGCTGCGCTCGAACTCGGACGCTGCCTTCAGGGCCATATCGACCCAGTCGATCTTACTGGATCCCGTGCAGTTGTAATGGTCTTGGGCATATACCGCTGTGCTATAGGGCTCTTTGTCGCCCGTATTGCCCGCAGCCTCAAAGCCTTGCTCGTATTTCACGAGGCACATGGACTTTCCGGAATGCGCCTTGATCTTGTCATCCCATTCGGTGAGGTCGAGGCCCCACGTGTGGCCGTCTACGCTGTCGCCGGCGAGTTTAAATCGACGCAGCAGGACGATCTTTCCGCGCACCTCGTTCAGTGTGGGGACATGGCTCGACGTATAGAACAGATCGGAGTTATTGCCCATAACATTGGCAAAAGCCGTCGTAACACTTTCGTCGGTAGCCTCGTCGTTGCCTCGTGACACAAGCATGATGAGCGCTTCTGACGGGTGTTCGTTCAAAAATGTTTTGAAGTAACCGATGACATTGGAGAGCTGCATATAGCCCCCGTCTTTTTTGAGCAGGTAGCATATTCCATGGTCGATGCCGGGGTCGCCTTTATCGTCGTTCTTTCCAAGTCGGATATCAAAATAGCGAATGCCTTCGAGCAGCTGCGTGGGGATGTAATCCTGCTGGCACTTTGCAAGCGAGGTTTGGGGCTCGGTGTCGTTGTCGACGCTGCAGGTGCCCGAATCGTGAGTTCCCGGGATGCTCAGCTCGTCGAGGTACTTGCTGCCATCGACGTGGCTCATCCAACATGGTCCGTCGACGTAGCTGCTATACGTGGTCCAGTCGATGCTGCTAACTGTGGCATTGGTCTTGTCCATGCTGTAGCCGACAAGCTCGAGCTCCCACGGAATGCTCTTCCTCTTGTGGCAGATCTTGTTGTTGTCTTGGTCTTTGCCGTCCTTTTCTATGGCCAGGTAATTAATGTCTTTTTTCTCGTTTGTGCGGTCTCGGATGATGTAGGTTCCGTTTTGCTGGCGGGCGAACGCAAAAGAGCGGCTGGCCTTGCCGTCATGCTCGCCACTCCATACGTGGATAACCTTTCCATCTTTGTCCGAG
>CABTZM010000046.1 GCA_902489295.1 uncultured Collinsella sp. | reverse complement strand
GCCTCCTCGTCGGTCTTGAACTCCTGCTGGCTGGCCTTGGGAGCGAACTCCTCCAGGATGGCGGGGCCGTTGGAGCCGGACTGGACGGCGACGTTCTTGTCGGCCAGATCGTCGACGCTCTTGATGTCGTCGTTATCGGCGAGCACCAGGATGGCCTGCTGCGTGTAGTAGTAGGGGCCGGCGAAGGAGACGAGCTTCTTGCGCTCATCGGTGATGGTGTAGGTGGCGAACACGGCGTCGACCTGGCCGTTCTGCAGGACGGACTCGCGCGTGTCGGAGGTCACCTGGGTGATCTCGACGTTGTTCTCGCCCAGGATGTAGTTGGACAGGAGCTGTGCGATACCGGCGTCGAAGCCGCGGGTCTTGCCATCCTTCTCGTTGAGGAGGGAGAAGAGCGTGGAAGTCTGAACGCCACCGATCTTAAAGACGCCGGCGTCCTTGACGGCCGTGGCCCAAGTGCTGGCAGCGATGGCTGCGTCGTCGGCCTTGGGGCCGTTGTCGACGAGCTTGTCGAATGCCTTGGCGTCGAGCGTGGTGGAAGCCTCGGTATCGTCGGAACTCTTGGAAGAGCCGGCGGCGGAACCCTTGTCGGCCTCGGCGCTGGTGTCGGAGCAGCCGGCAAGACCAAGGCCGGCGACGGTTGCGAAAGTAGCGGCGACAAAGCCACGGCGGTCGAGAACGACCTGCTGGGAGAGGTTCTTGCTCATAGGAGAACACCTTTCTCAATAAAATCCCTAGCGGTTGAGTAGAGTTATACCCTATCTCGCTCAAAAGGGTCAACACGAAATAACTCAGAAACATACTTACTTTATGGGTTATTCTACCTACCAAAAAGGGACAGGTTTATTTTGGTAGGTTTTATCTGGGGAAACGTCGGTTGTTGCAGCTGAGATGACGCTTTGCGGCCGGGGCGGCTGCGCGCGGCGGTCGCTATAATGGCGGCAACACGACGCATATATACGTGAGGAGATCGTTGCATGAACGGCTATACATTCTTCGCGCCGACCAAGGTACTGTTTGGCGCGGGCAAGCTGAGCGAGCTGGGCGCACAGAAGCTTCCCGGTTCCAAGGCGCTCGTCGTTACCACGGGCGGCAACTCGGTCAAGCGCTTTGGGTATCTGCAGCGCGTGGAGGCCGAGCTCGACCGCGCCGGCGTGACACACGAGCTGTTCGACCGCATTGAGCCCAACCCGCTGCGCGAAACCGTCAACGCAGGTGGCTGGATGGCCCGCACTCATGGCTGTGACTTTGTGCTGGCGCTCGGCGGCGGCTCGGTCATGGACGGCAGCAAGGGCATCTGCGCGGTGGCGGCAAACCCGCACACGGATGCCGAGGGCAACGAGTGCCCCGGCGACATTTGGGACTTTGTGAACGGCGGCACCGCGCTTGGACTGCCCATCCCCAACGACCCGCTGCCGCTGGTGTGCGTGACCACCACGGCTGGCACCGGCTCGGAGGCCGACGCAGGCGGCGTGATCTCCTGTGAGGAGAATGACGAGAAGCTGCGCTTGGGCGACCCGCGTCTGTTCCCGGTGCTTTCGGTCGTCGACCCCGAGCTTATGGCGAGCGTTCCGGCGCGCTTGACGGCCTACCAGGGATTTGATGCCCTGTTCCACAACGTTGAGTGCTATATCGCCAACGCCAATACGCCCATGGGTGACATGGTTTGCCGCGAGGGCGTTCGACGCGCCGCGGCTTCGCTGACTGCGTGCGTGAACAGCGGCAACGATCTGGATGCGCGTGCCGAGCTCGCTTTTGCCAACACGCTCGGCGGCTATGCCATGGTGTGCTCGGGCTGCGCGGGATGCCACGGCCTTGAGCATGGCATGAGCGCACATCATCACGATCTGCCGCACGGCGCCGGCCTCATCATGATCGCGCGCGCCTATCACACGTGGATGATTGAGCACGGCGCCGCGCCCGAGCGCTATATCGACATGGCACGCCTGATGGGCAATGTTGCCGCGGATGATCCGCACGATTTTGTAATTGAGCTTACCCGCCTGATGGAAGCCTGCCATGTTGCCGATCTCGCCATGAGCGAATGGGGGATTACCGCCGATGAGCTGCCCGCCATCGCGCACAACGCCCTAACGACCAACGGCGCCCTGTTCGGCCACGATCCCATCGCCCTGACCGAGCCCGACGTCGTCGAGATCCTCAAGCAAAGCTATTGCTAACTACCTTGCTGCTTTGTTTCAATCTGTAACATCTGCAGCCGTTTATACCGAGTAACTGTTACAGATTGAGATAAACATCAGGGGCTTAAACGTTTTGTCTCAATCTGTAACATCTAGATGCAAATTCTGCCCCTAGATGTTACAGATTGAGACGATCGATTCGTGAAAACAAAAACCTCCGCAAGGGCGTTTCCCTTTGCGGAGGTTTTTCTACTTGTTTAGTAGCCTTACGGCCTCTGCGGCCATGTTCTCGACCGTCATGCCGTTCTGCGCCAGCAGTTCGTTGGGATCATAGCGGTCCGGGAAGCCCTTGGCGATGCCAAAGGTGCGGGTACGCAGCGGCGTGCAGGCCAAATAACATGCTACGCGCTCGCCCCAGCCGCCGTCCAAGATGCCGTCCTCGATGGTCACGACAACGCGGTGCTCGTCGGCAAGGCTGTCGAGGAATTCGCGGTCGAGCTCGGTTGCGAAACGTGGGTTGACGAGCGTGGCCTCGATACCGTATTCGGCGGCCAAGCGGTTTGCCACGCGCTCGCCCAGCTCAAAGAAATCGCCCAGCGCGAGCACGGCCACATCGCGGCCCTCGCGCGCCACGTTGTAACGGGCGACGCTGTAGTCGGCGTCCTCGGCAGGCGCCAAGTCGGGACGGCTTACCAGGCCAATGCCCGGCACGCGAATCGCCACGGGATGCTCGCGGTGATCGAGCGACCAGCTCAGCATGGACAGATATTCCTCCATGCAGGCCGGCGCCAGGTAACGCATGTTGGGAAGAGCGCCCAGCATGGAAATATCAAAGAACGAAAGGTGCGTCTCGGACGTGGTGCCAAAGATCGACGCGCCAAATACCAGGATGGTCGCCGGGGCGTCGTTGAGGCACAGGTCGTGCCACAGCTCGTCATAGGCGCGCTGCAAAAACGTGCCGTACACGCCAAAGACCGGCTTGGCGCCCGAGCGGGCGAGCGCGGTGGCAAAGGTGACGGCGTGCTCCTCGGCAATACCCACGTCGACAAACTGCTTGCCGGCGGCAGCGCGAAGTTCGGGTGTAAAGCCCATGATGTAGGGCGTTGCAGCCGTGATGCCCACGACCTGCGAATCGCGCTGGATGGCGGCGCTCAGCGCCTCACCGGTAATATCGGCATAGGTGCGCGGCGCGGGCTCGCTCGGATGACCCGGGCAGAGCTTGCGGCCGGTCGCCATGTCAAACGGACCCACGTGGTGCCAATGCTCGGGGTCGTTTTGAGCCGGCTCAAAACCCATGCCCTTGGCGGTCGAGACGTGCAGCACGATGGGATGGTCGATATCACGCAGCTCCTGCAGCGTATCGACCAGGGCCAACACATCGTTACCGGCGTCCAGATAGCGGTAGTCGAGCCCCATCGCGCGGAAAACGTTGCGCTCACAGGTGCCGTTGCTGGCGCGCAGCTCGGCCAGATTGCGATACAGGCCGCCATGGTTCTCGGCAATGGACTGGTCGTTGTCATTGACGACGATGATCAAGTTGCTGTCGAGCTCGGCGGCATTGTTAAAGCCCTCAAACGCCAGACCGCCCGAAAGCGAACCGTCGCCAATGATGGTGATGACGTTGTACGCATCGCCCGCCAGGTCACGAGCGTGCGCCAAGCCGCAGCCCAGGCTCACCGATGTGGAGGTGTGCCCCATGGCAAACAGGTCGTGTTCGGACTCGTTGGGATTGGCAAAGCCAGAGGCCTCGCCGTAGCGTGCCGGGTCGATATAAGTGTACGCGCGCCCAGTCAGCGCCTTGTGGGCATAGGTCTGGTGTGACACGTCAAAGACAATTTTGTCGGTGGGGGAGTTAAACACGCGATGGAGCGCGACCGTAAGCTCAACGACGCCCAAGTTGGGGGCAACGTGCCCGCCGACGGTGGCGGAGCTTTCGAGGATGGCGTGGCGGATCTCGCCGCAGAGCAGCGGAAGCTCGGCGCGATCGAGAGCCTTGACGTCCTCGGGCGTTGTCGTTTGCGTAAGCAGCATCGTTGTGGGTTACTCCATGCGAATCGTGCGCCGGCACTCCCTCGGCCGGCACAATTGCACAAGACAGTCTCGCACATTTTGGCGTTTGATATGTGACGGCGGCGCGGTAATTCGCCAACTGGTGGGGCAAAACGTTTTGTCCGATGCCATACTGATAAGTTCCATGATGATTTTATTCATTGCGTGCAGGCTGTGGCTTGCCGCCGAGCGCCGCCGGAAGGAGGCCGCATGTCCAAAACCGCTCGTGCCGAGAAGATCGCGCGCGAAGTTGACCGTGCTGCCCGCCAGCTGGCCCAAGCGGGGCGTTTGGACCTGACGCGCGAGTTTATCCAGCACGGCGATGTGACGGTGTACGCGCATGTGACCTCTGTGGCACGGGCAAGCCTATCCTTTGCCGAGCACTTGGGGCGTGTTGGCATTTCGGTCGACCGCGCCTCGCTGTTGCGTGGGGCTCTGCTGCACGATTACTTTCTCTACGACTGGCATGATCCCGACCCGAGCCATCGACTGCACGGGTTTCGGCATCCGTTTTTTGCCCTGGCGCGCGCCGAGGAAGATTTTGAGTTGACGCCGCGCGAGCGGAATATCATCGCGCGCCATATGTTTCCGCTGGTACCGGTGCCGCCGACGTGTCGCGAGGCCTGGATTGTGTGTATGGCGGATAAGTGGTGCGCGCTGTGTGAGACGGTTGCCGGCCGTCTGCCGCGCAAAGGTGACGCAAACGATTTGAACAAGGGCTTGAGTGACAGCTCGAGCAAAGATTCGAGCGAAAAGAGGAGAGGGTAGACGGTGGAAACCGCGATCGACATGGCATTTGGCGGTGCGACGCTTGCCGCCTGCCCACTCTCGGCGCTGGTGCTCTCGTTTGCCTTCTACGGTTTTTGCGGCTGGGCATGGGAGTCGACGGTCTGCGCCATGCTTAATCACGGACGCTTTGCCAACAGTGGCTTTTTGCTGGGACCGTGCTGCCCCATCTATGGCGCAGGTGGCATTGCCTGTTGGTTGCTGCTGCGCGGAATTCCGGATGCCTCGAGCCAGTTTGTCGCTGCGGCGCTCGTGTGCAGCGTAATCGAATATAGCGTGGGCGTGTTGCTGGAGAAAACGACCGGCGCTCGTTTTTGGGACTATTCTCACCTGCCGTTTAACCTGCATGGACGCATTTGCCTGTACTGGGCCTGCGCGTTTGGCCTGGGTGCGCTGTGCATTTGTCGCTTGGTTGAGCCAGCGCTGCTGGGGTTGCTTGGGCATCTGCCGGTGCTGATCGTGCGACTGGCGGCCTTTGCCGTTGCCGTTGCGATGGCCGTGGATGCGTTGTGCTCGCTGGCGAGCTGGCGACGTCTGTCCGACCAGCTCGAGCGCGTGCGCGCCGACCTTGCCGACCGCATCAACGAATCGCTCGCCGACGCCTCGGATTCCATGCTCGAGCGCATTCCCGAATCGGCAATCGACTCGGTGGCGCAGACACATATCCGCAGCCGTGCCGTCAACGCGTGGCTGGCAGAGCTGGGCGATGCGGCACTCGATGCCCTGCGCGAGAAGGCTTCGGTGCCGACGTTTATCTCGGACGGTGCTCGCGGTCTGGCGCTTGCCGCCCGCCGCGTTGCCGATGCCGCACCGAGTATGCCGCGCCCGTCGCTCACTCGTCGCCGTGCCGGCAAACGCGCGAGCCGTCCGGTGCCGAGCGTATCCCTCAGCCGTCGTGACCTGCGCTTTTTCAATGCCTTCCCGCGCCTGCGCATCAACCGCTACGAGGGCGTCATCCGAGCTACCAACCTTCGCGATCGCGCTCGCGACCCGTTTCGCCGCTAGCCGGGGCGGGGCCAAGCGCGTCCTTCTCGCCCGCACGTTTCCCGTTCGTTTCGCGTCCGTTGCCGCGCCGTTTCCAAGATTGCGGCACCGTTTCCATTCGACAACGCAGCGTTTAACAACGCCGTATCTGGTCTACACCAGTTGCCCCTCGGCCGCATCATGAGCGCCGACAACGTTCATGCGACTAAGGGGGAGCGAATGTACGATACGGGATCGACAACGTTTATGCTCATCTGCACCATGCTCGTGTTTTTAATGACACCGGGTCTGGCGTTTTTCTACGGCGGCCTGTCTAGGCGCAAAAATGTCATCAACACTATGCTCATGTGCTTTGGTGTCATTGGCTTGGTGGGCGTGCTGTGGATTGTGGCCGGCTGGTCGCTGGCCTATGGCGGCGACGGTTCCAGCCCGTTTATTGGAGGCCTTGACCAGCTGCTGTGCTTGCCGGTGCTCAACCAGGTGCTGCAGGCTGCCGAGGGTACCGCGACGGACGGTGCCGTCTACCCGGAGATTGTCAACATCGCCTTCCAGATGGCATTTGCCATGATTACGGCCGCCATCGTCACGGGCAGCCTTGCCGGGCGCGTTTAATTCGGCGCTATGGCGGCCTTCCTTGGCATTTGGCTGCTCGTGGTCTACGCGCCGCTCGCCCATATGGTCTGGGGCGGCGAGGGCTCCTTTATCGGCGACATCATCGGCGCGCTCGACTTTGCCGGTGGCGACGTGGTGCACATCTCGTCCGGTCTGACGGGCCTGATTCTCTGCCTGATGCTCGGCCGTCGTCGCGGTTTTGGCATGGTGAGCTATCGACCGCATAACGTGCCGTTTGTGGCACTGGGCGCCGGGCTGCTTTGGTTTGGCTGGTTTGGTTTTAACGGCGGCAGCGAGTTTAAGGCCGACGCCGTGGCGGCGCTTGCCATCCTCAACACCGTGACGGCCAGCGCGGCGGGCGTGGTCTCGTGGCTTGCCGTCGAGCGCGTGCACACCGGTCGCCCCACGCTGGTGGGCGCAAGCACCGGTCTGGTCGCGGGCCTCGTGGTGGTCACGCCGGGCGCAGGCTTTGTCGAGCCGTGGGCGGCGCTGGTCATGGGTCTGATCGTTTCGCCCGTCTGCTATTTCGCCATCAGCCATCTTAAGACCAAGTTCGGCTACGACGACGCGCTCGACGCGTTTGGCTGCCATGGCATCGGTGGCATCCTGGGCGGCGTGCTCACGGGTCTGTTCTGCGTGCCGGAGCTCTCGTGGACCGGCAAGGGCGGTCTGTTCTACACAGGCGACGTGTCACTGCTGGTCTCGCAGATTCTGGGTATTGTGGTGACGGTCGTTATCGTGCTGGTGCTCGACCTGGTGATTGCCGCGGTGGTCAAGGCGCTCTTCCACGGCAGTCTGCGCGTGGACGAGGCCGACGAGGCGCTGGGTCTAGACGCGAGCCAGCACGGAGAAAGTGCGTATCCTTCGTTCAGCGGTCTTGACTAGTAGCGTTAAACACTCTGTCAGAGCCACTCTTTAGGAGAGGAATTCACTATGAAGAAGATTACGGCGATCGTTCGTGCCGAGAAGCTTGAGGTTCTTAAGGACGCGCTGTTTGCTGCCGATGTTCGCGGCATGACGATTAACCAGGTCCAGGGCTGCGGTGCGCAGCACGGCTGGAAGGAGTACGTGCGCGGCAACGAGCTGCTCGTCAATACGATTCCAAAGGTGCAGTTCACCCTTATCTGTGCCGACGAGCACGTCGACGGCATTGTCGACATCATCTGCAACGCCGCACGCACCGGCGCCGTTGGCGACGGCAAGATCTGGGTCGAGCCGGTCGAACAAGTCATCCGCATCCGCACCGGCGAACACGGCCCCGCCGCGGTGTAGGGCCGACCGTTTGCCATCCGCAACGTTAAAATATCGCAATGAGGCATAAGACTTGCGTTGCGGATGGGCGGATTATGGGTCGCAATAAATATCCCGAGGAGACGGTCGCGAAGATTCTCGACGCGGCGCTGGAGCTATTCTGCGCACAGGGTTATGAGGGAACGAGCATCCAGGATATCGTTGACCGTCTCGATGGCATGACCAAGGGCGCTATCTACCATCACTTCAAGAGCAAAGAAGAGATTTTTAACGCCGCATTTGATCGAGCGATGGCTCCCGTTGTTGAGCGCCGCCGCGCGACGCTCGGTGCTGGCAATATGACGGGCGCCCAAAAGCTCAGGCGACTTTATGCGCCTGAGTCCGTCGTACCGCAAATTGAGCTATGGGCGCGCATGCATCCTGCGGCAGATCCGGTAAAGAGCTCGCGTCTGTTGGCGTTGCAGTATCAGGGCTCGTTTGACGAATCGGCGGATGGCTATTTATTGCCGGTGATCGAGGAGGGCATCGCCGATGGCTCCATTGCGTGCGAATGCCCGCGTGAAGCGGCAGAGGCCGTATCGTTGCTAGCGAATCTTTGGCTGCTACCATTGTTCCGTCCACTCGAGCCCAAGGAGCGAATGGTCGCTCGCGCGCAATGTTTGGCGCAGATGGCGGCCGCGGTGGGGCTCGATTTGGGGGAAGAAGTGCTTCAAACAACGTGTCAAATTTGGGACGTTTGGAGCCGTACCGGGTGGTAATATACATACTAACGGTATGTAAATTGATGTAAGAGGGTGGCTAGGGCTGCCCTTTTCAAGCCATTAAATACATACCAACAGTACGTATAGGAGGCAAAGCCGTGGACGGAATGAGAGATTTCGATGCCGCGTCAGCTTCAAAGACGGCGCTGTCTATAAGACTTATCGGTCTTCTCGTTGCGCAACTGTGCACGTATTCGACCTTGTCGGCGCTGTGCTTTGCGTGTCCGCTTTACTTGCTCGATCGCAGTGGCTCGTCGACGTTATATGGCGCCGTCGCGGCGATAGCATTTATACCGGCCGTGCTTGCGACTCCGGCTGGCGGAGTATTGGCTGATCGAGAGGGGCATCGGAGCGTTCTGGCAGCTTTCGGTATTGTTTTAATGATTGCAGCGATGTTGTTCGTTCCCATGAAGTGCTCGTTGCCCCTTGCGGCCGTTGTGGCGGTGATGTTGTGCGTTCAATATGCCGTTCAATCTATTCTGAAGCCGATACTTCAAATTGAGACGCTGCGCATAGCCGGCAAGGAAAAGGTCGAGCGGGCCACCGCGTTAGTGTCACAAACGACCATGGCGAGCAATATTCTAGGTCCCGTGGTTGGAACAGCCGTCTACGGATGCTATGGAATCGATGCCCTTTGCGCGCTCGCAGCGGTGGCGTTTGCGATGTCGTCGCTGCTGTTTTGGGCCGCACTCAAACGAAATGCCCCCTCTGAAGTGACGGGGGATAGCTCGGCTCGCATGGCATGCCAAAGCGATTTTCTGTCGGCGATTCGGTACCTGCTTCAAAACACCTCGTTGCTTGCTGTGATTTTGCTTGCGGCTGTTTTGAATCTTGCGTTGGTTGGGTTAACGATTGGTGCGCCCGTAATTGTCACCAGACATCTTGGCATGCAATCTTCCTGCGTCGGGATTATTGAGACAGCTATGGGGCTGGGTGGCCTTGCGGGCGGCGGCCTAGTCGGTATTTGGCCGCATTGTTTTTCATTTGATGGCATTCACAGGTATGTCGCGATGATTTGTCTTGGGGTCATACCGATTTTCGTCGCGCTGCTGTGTGGCGCTCATACGCTTGTATTAGTCGCACTTACAGTCGGTTCGGCATGGGTCATGGTGTGGGCAAGCATTGCGTCGGTCGAAATCGTTGCATTCGTTCAGCGGACGGCGCCGACGGAACTCTGCGGAAAGGTGCTTTCGGTCGTATACATGGCGCTTTCTTGTGCAACGCCTATTGGCCAATTGGCATACGGATTCGCATATGATCGATGGGCGCCGGCGGCTGTGTTCGCAGCTATGCTGGTGGTACTGGTGCTGACCACGGTGCTGTTTTATCGCTTGAAAAGTCGCTCACGACAAACAATGTGACGTTCGCAGTGCAGCGGTTTAACAGAAGCAATCGCTGCAGTGCGGGGTGCCCATGCGAGAATGCGTCTCTCCTTCGCCTACAATATCGTGCAGACGAAGGAGAGGCATGCCTATGATCAAGATGTTCGCGAGTGACTTAGACGGAACGCTGCTTAACGCTCTGCACGAGGCCGACGGAACCATCCGTCGTGCCATTCGCGAGTTGACCGAAGCCGGGCTGCACGTGGTTCCCGCGACGGGTCGCTCAACGCTGCCGATCGGCGAGCATGGCTTTACAGGTTTGGCGCTCGACGCCTGCTGCTCCAACGGGTCCATCGTTCGCGACAGCCATGGCGAGGTGCTCAAGACCTGGACTATCGACCCGCAGATTACCGAGGAGCTGCTCAAGGCGTTTCCGGACATTTGCTTTGATTGCTCCACGCCCGACGGCATGTTCTCGAGCGGTTCGTTCGAGATGCATCAAGCGGGCTTTAAGAAGGACAGCCCCATCAAGCGCATTGTGATGCGCGGCATGCGTGCGCGCGGTGGTTATCACGAAGAGCAGTATTTCGACCAGTCGATCGGCGACATCCTGTGCCACGATGTCTGCAAGATCAACTGCCGCGTGACTTCGCCCGAGCTGGAGCGCGACCTTAAGGCGTATCTGGCCGAACGCTCGGACCGCGTGGTCAACGCGCCGTTCGACCCGGTGATGTTCGAGATTACCGACGTGGCGTGCAACAAGGGCGAGAGCGTTGCGTGGCTGGCGGGCTACTACGGTATCGCCGAGGACGAGGTTGCGGTTTACGGCGACGGGGGCAACGACATCGCCATGCTCAAGCGCTTCCGTCACAGCTATGCCACCAAGAATGGCAGTGACGCGGCCAAGGCTGCTGCAAGTGCAACCATCGGCAGCTGTGCAACCCACGCCGTCCCCAAGCACATGCTCGCCACCATGCGCAAGCAGAATTCCCGCACCGTAATCGAATAATGTGACAAAGGGGCAGTCCCTTTGTCACACGGCCCCTGTCTCTGGGAATACGAACAAACATTCGCATATCTAGCTGCGCTTTGATAGAATCGGTATCGTTGACGGCAGTTCCATGTGCCGGGCAGCGCCCTCCATTTGATGGGAGGTGATGCCCATGACCGATTTGATTGATTTCGTGAGGCTTCTGACCGCTTTGGTCTCGTTCTTCACGGCGCTTGTCGGCCTTTCCGAGGCACTCAAGCAGCGTTCGAAGCGCAACAGAAGGGGTCGCCGCCGCTAAGGCGTTGACCCCCTAAAGCAAACAACGGCGCTGCCCAGCTAACCACAACTTGGGCTGCCGTTGACACTATTCTACTCACGAATGACATTTTGGACAATTGGTGGTGGCCTTTCAAAAACTAAAGATATCCGCCCAAACGAAAAGCCCCCGATCCGTTTATACAGGTCAGGGGGCTAAAAACGTCTGATATCGCTTATTCCCACTCAATAAATCTATTTTTCACCTGGTGCATAGATGTTCGCGGATTGAACGGCTATCGGTACATGGCGATACGTTGCGGCACATGACGGTACGTTACTGAGGCAGCGTTGGAACGAACATAGAAACTCAAACGAAACTCAGCTGGATTGAGTTTCGTTTTGCCCCAGTTAGAAGGCGTGACAGGCAACGAATTATCGCAACGTAGCTTGGAGGTGTGATTGCGCTTCCAAGCCACGTCATAAATCCTGGGCGGGGGCGGGGTAGAGCAGTCTCTACAAACCCTCCCCTACAGGCTATCGACTTAAGCTCTTTTTCAAAAGGTTCTCCAGCTTAAGGTACGGTCTTCTTCTGTGACGATTGTCTACGCCGCCCAAGATGTCGGCCACATCCGCGGCTTCCCCCTCGGTCATTTCAACCGCAATGGCCAGTTGAAACTTCGCTCTCGACGCGCCAGTGTAGAAAAGCAATCCTGGAGGAGCCTGATATTCGCTGTCTTGCTCCCAAACGGCCTTGTCGACGTCGATCAGGAACACTACATCTGCCTCAAGACCCTTGAACTCCCTGCAGGTATAGACGGGAACCTTGGAGGATCCCCAGACTTTCATTTGATCATCACTGCGGTCGACTCTGATCTTTGCTTTGTGCTTGGAATTGCGAATGGTCGAACACGTCAGGACGACCATGTCTTCGGCCTTGATGCCATCCTGCTTTGCGGATTGGATCATCTTGTCTATCTGGTCCTCGACTTTTTTTGGATCAGTATCGAATATGAATCTCGGAGGCTCGCCCGGGACGGCTTCGTCCCTGAGTCTGTGTTTGGTCTTTCTGTTAAGTCCATTGATGGAGCAGTCGGAGATGCTTCTGGTGTTCCTGCAGTTGACGTACAGGGTCATCTTGCAGTCAGCTTCACGAATCAGATCGGGAAGGTCCACTCCCTGAATAAGCTGCCTTTCGTCATAGAACACGTAGAAGGAGCCGTCTTCGTGCATGGAGTTCAGCAGGTATAGAG
>CABTZM010000045.1 GCA_902489295.1 uncultured Collinsella sp. | reverse complement strand
CGACGCTGCAAACGCCCCTAAGCGGCAATCTGACGTTCAATCGTCGGGCATGACCAGAAGGTCAATGCCCTCCTCTTTCACGTCACCTTGCTCGCTTAGGGGCGTTTTCGCTGACTTTGCCAAAGCATCGGCAGGTACTCATTGGTGACGTACTTAAATGAGTGCCTGCAGAATGAGAGTGGATAATCTCCCGTTTTTGGCCTGCTTGGGGGCTCAAAGTGGGAGATTATCCACTCTCGTCATTGGGCTAGTCGTTGGGGACGTTCTTGTTTGACTAGTCGTTTAAGAACGTCCCCAATGGCTACTTGCTTGTGAATAGCCAGATTGCGATGAGTACGAGGACTGCAGCGATGATGCAAGCGATGGCGCCGGTGAATTTGATGCGTGAGTCGCGGGTGCGCTCTCGTACGTCGTCTTCGGTGGCCTCCAGCTGGGCGACTTCTCGCTCGGTCTCGGCGTGTTCGGCTTTGTCTCGGGCCAAGGACCCTGCAAGCGACTCGGTGATCTCTGGGTGGTCGTGCACCTCGGTCGCCTGTTCGATGATCGACTGCCCATGTGCGGCATCTGCTTGGGCGTTGGCGATGGTCTGCTCCTGCTCGCGGCGTGCCTTGTCCTCCGCGGCGATCTTCTCGCGCAGTTCGCGCTGACGAGTCGCGGCGGCAGTCTTCGCCGTCTGCAACTCGTCGCGCGCGGCATCGGCTTCGGTCGTCACGGCTTGGTGCGCGCGTTTTGCGTCGGCGATAGGGGCTTGAGCCTGTTCGACGGCCTGCTCGGCTGCGGCAAGCGAGTGCTCAAGGTCGGCGGTAATGCGCGGGACATCTTCTTCGGCTTTACGCAGGGCATCTGCCGTGTCGGAGATCTGCATCGAGAGCTCGCTGGTGCGCACCGTATAGTTGGCGGGATTTGCCGAGGGATTACGTTGCAGCTCGGCATACTCATGACGCAGCGTCTCGAGCTGGGCACGCGTGGCGTCGACGGTTTGTTGTGCGGCGGCAATGCCGGCGTCTCGCTCGGCCTTCACCTTGTCGCGGATGCGCTTGGAATCCTCAAGACGTCGAACGAGGCGGTTGCCGGTCTCGCGCGAGCTCGCCTCGCGGGCCTCCACGGCATCGAGCGCGGCCTTCAGACGGAGCTCAGTCGCGTCATCCTCTGTCTTCATTTGTTCGAGCTGACCCTTGAGCTCTGTCGCTTTGGAGGCGTGGGCATCACGATCAATCTCGGCGGCCGCTGCAGTCTTTTGGGCCGTGGCAATCGCCTGGCGCTGGTCGGCGACGATCTGGTCGTAGCGGCCTGCGATATCCTGGCGCGTCTCGAGTTCCTCGGTCTGGTCGGCAATGCGCTGCTCAAGTTCGGCCAGGTGGGCACGGGCATCGGCAAGTGCCTTTTTCGCGGCGTTCATCTCGCGCATGGCCGAGGCGCCCTGGGCGATAAAGGTGCCCACGGCGTTCGCGGTGTTCGAGACGGCGGTCCCCAGATCGCGGCTCGCGGCGGGGGAGTGCGGGGCGGTCGGGCGAGCGGTGTCGGCAGCGTCCGCATCGGTAGCCTGCGGCGCGGCGATATTGCCGGTGCCGCCCTCGACCACAGAAAAGCCTGCTGCGTGCGGGTCGACCGCATCGGCGCCAATCGTGGGATGCTCGAGCTGCAGAAACGAGGGCATGGTGCTGCCCTGGTCGGCAACCGGAGTCTCGCCGGGTACGAAGGTCGAGGCTGCTTCGGCGGCCTCCTCTTCCTCGGCGTCAACGTCAGCGTCGGCCACGGCGTCTTTCATCGCTTTGACGGCATCCATCATGGAGTCCATGACGGCGTCGAGCTCTTCTTCCGAAGAAACCTCGATAGGGCCCGCAGCTTGCGGAGCAGCATCCTGTACGGGGTGGTCGTCCTGAGCGGGCGCATCGTCGTTTTGCTTGCCTGCATCTTCGGCGCCGGGGGTTTCCGCCGTAGCGCTTTCGTCTAAGATGGGGTCGTCGAGGCCAATATCATCGCAGGTCACAGCGTCAGCATCTGCGGTGACGTCTGCGGAATCATCAATATGCTGTTGAGTCTGGGGGTCCAGCTCGTCTGTCATAGGCATGTGCTCCTCATCGTTGTTTGTCACCCTATGATAAAGTCTCGCGCCGACATCCCGCGCGCTGCAGCAAAGTTTCAAAACGTGTTCGATGGCTCGCGTCGATAGCAAAAACTCGGCCACTTTATCCAGTTTGTACTTGACAATCCCTTCGCCGAAAGACGTTATGCCGTTCGCCTACCGAGGCCTTTTCTATTCACTTGAACCCGTTAAAGTTGCATGTCAGCTTTTGGCGCGTGAAGTTGGATGCGCGCAGTCGACGGGCCTGCCCGTCGCGATTTGAAAGGACTTTGTATGGGACTTTTCACTGGTAAGACCGTGATCGTTACCGGCGGCGGCAAGGCCACGCTTAAGGACGGCTCCGCTGGCTCCATCGGCTACGGCATCGATATCGCATTTGCCAAGGAGGGCGCGAACCTTGTCATCACTGGCCGCAACGTCGCCAAGCTCGAGGCCGCCAAGGAGTCTCTCGAGGCCGAGTACGGTGTCAAGGTTCTGCCTGTTCAGGCCGATGTCTCGGCTGGTCAGGACAACGAGGCCGTCGTCCAGAACGTCATCGACAAGGCCATTGAGGAGTTCGGCCGCATCGACGCCGTCGTCAACAATGCTCAGGCCAGCGCCTCGGGTGTGACCATCGCCGACCACACCATGGATCAGTTTAACCTGGCCATTTATTCCGGTCTGTATGCCACCTATCTGTACATGCAGAAGGCCTATCCGCACCTGAAGGAGACCAAGGGTTCCGTGGTCAACTTTGCCTCGGGCGCCGGCCTGTTTGGCAACTATGGTCAGTGCAGCTATGCCGCCGCCAAGGAGGGCATCCGTGGTCTGACTCGCGTTGCCGCCAACGAGTGGGGCAAGGACGGCATCAACGTCAATATCGTTTGCCCGCTTGCTTGGACCGCCGCGCTCGAGAACTTCCAAGATGCCTATCCCGAGGCGTTCAAGGCCAACGTCCACATGCCGCCGGCGGGTCACTACGGCGACGTCGAGAAGGAAATCGGCCGCGTTGTCGTTCAGCTCTGCGGTCCCGACTTTAAGTATATGAACGGCGAGACCGTCACCCTCGAGGGTGGCATGGGCCAGCGTCCTTAGGGGTTCCGCCGTTCTACCGAACGACGGACCGGCCGACGCTGCGCGGTCACCAGAGCGACAACTTGTCATTCAAAGAGGGCGGCATGACCAGAAGGTCTATGCCGCCCTCTTTTCATGCCAATTTGTTCGCTCTGGTGACCGCTCGCTGACATTGCCAGAACATCGGGGCTACCCTGGCTGTTGGATGTAGTCGTTGGGGACGTTCTTGTTTGACTAGTCGTTTAAGAACGTCCCCAATGACTACCTGCAAAATGAGCGTGGATAATCTCCCGTTTTTGGGCTGTGCTTTGGGCAAAAGTGGGAGATTATCCACGCTCATCCGGTAAGCGTCCAAAAATCCACGCTCATTTGCCGTGTCCCTGCCGTATCCTCCTCGCACCAGTTTCTGTCGAGTCGGTGCTTCTTGCGGGTTGCCCGTATAATGGTCTGCGTATGAACCGCAACCAAGGAGTTCCAGTTTATGGACCAGAGCCTTTTTAAATTCGACCTGATCGCCGAGGACCCGACGACGCACGCGCGCGCTGGCGTGCTGCACACCCCGCACGGCGACATCGAGACGCCGATCTTTATGCCCGTGGGCACCAAGGCAAACGTCAAGGGTATTCCTACCGAGACCGTCAAGCAGCTCGGCGCCCAGATCGTGCTTGCCAATACCTACCACCTGTCCATGCGTCCCGGCGAGGACACCATCGCCGAGCTGGGCGGACTGCACAAGTTTATGAACTGGCACGGCCCCATCCTCACCGATTCGGGCGGTTTCCAGGTCTTCAGCCACAACGACGCCGTCAAGCTCACTGACGAGGGCGTGCGCTTTATCGTCAACGACTACGACGGCCGCCACGTGTTCTGGACGCCCGAGGACAACATGGAAATCGCCATGAAGCTCGGCTCCGACATCTGCATGCAGCTCGATCAGTGCCCCGGCTATCCTGCCACGCGCGCCTACGTCGAGCGCGCCGTGGAGCTGTCAAGCATGTGGGCCGAGCGCTGCTACAAGGCTCACACCCGCGATGACCAGGCACTCTTTGGCATCGTCCAGGGCGGCATGCATCTGGACCTGCGCCTTCGATCGCTGCGCCACCTGGAGGAGTGCGGCGACTTCCCCGGCTACGGCATCGGCGGCTACTCGGTGGGCGAGGACCACGAGACCATGTTCGAGACGCTGGCGCCGCTGGTTTCCGAGTACATGCCTAAGCACAAGCCGCGCTACCTCATGGGCGTCGGCAACCCTACCACGCTCGTGCGCGGCGTTGGCGTGGGCATCGACATGTTCGACTGCGTGCTGCCGACGCGCACCGGCCGCATGGGTACGGCGTTCTCCAGTGAGGGTCGCCTTAACTTCCGCAACGCGCGCTTTGCGCACGACGACGGCCCCATCGACCCCACCTGCACCTGCCCGGTGTGCACGGGCGGCTACAGCCGCGCGCTCATCCGCCACATGGTCACGCAGAAGGAGATGCTCGGCGGTATTCTGCTGTCGATGCACAATATCTACTACCTGCTCAACCTTATGCAGCGTGCCCGCCAGGCCATTATTGAGGGCCGCTACGGCGCGTTTGTGAGCGACTGGATGAACAGCCCCGCGGCGGTGGATTACTAAGAGCGGCGTGGGCGCTTGCAGAGCGCGGGCAACGGCAAGGGCGAGCGCCGGCCGGTCATCGCGTTCGCTAAGACCGTCTGCGCGACCGCTGACCGATAGCTTGCAAGCACTTGATGCATCGTGGGTACCATACCGAATAGTTGATGTTCGGGCGGGTGTTTGGCGCATGGCGTCGACCCCGCCCGTTTTCTTTTTCTCGATAGGAGTACCCATGATTAAGAACGAGAATGTTGAGGGCGAGCCGGCCTACGACGAGACGTACCGCCGCGGCCCCGTGGTCATGCGCGGCCCCATGATTCCTAAGGACAATACGTACGCCAACCTGCTGGCGCCCGAGGATTCGACCGACTGGCTGCATGCCGACCCGTGGCGCGTACTGCGTATTCAGGCCGAGTTCGTCGATGGTTTTGGCGCGCTTGCCGAGCTGGGACCCGCGGTGACTATCTTCGGCAGTGCCCGCACGCCCAAGACCGACCCGGTCTACAAGGCAGCGCGTACGGTCGGCCGCAAGATCGCGCAGCGCGGCGTGGCGGTCATTACCGGCGGTGGTCCCGGCATTATGGAGGCGGCCAACAGGGGAGCGGCGAGTGTCAACGGCAAGTCGGTGGGCTTGGGTATCGAGCTGCCGCACGAGCATGGGCTCAACAAATACGTGAACTTGGGCATGGACTTCCGGTACTTCTTTGTGCGCAAGACCATGTTCGTCAAATACAGCTCGGGCGCCATCGTGTTTCCCGGCGGCTTTGGCACGCTCGATGAGATGTTCGAGGTGCTCACGCTGGTGCAGACGCACAAGGTCAAGCGCATGCCGCTCGTGCTGGTGGGCAGCGAGTACTGGCAGGGCCTGTTCGACTGGCTCAACGGCCCCGTGTTGGACGCCGGCATGATCAGCCCGCTCGATCCGGACCTGGTCCACATCACCGACGACCTCAACGAAGCCGTCGACATTGCCCTAAGTGGGCTGATGTAGGGCGAGCGTGCCTGTTGTTGTAGTAATGAGAACGGCAGATTGATGCTATTTAACATCAGTCTGCCATCTATACTGGGTATACTGATGCAAAAGACGAGGGCGAGGAGGTCGCGTATGTCTACTGCAACGGTTAAGCCTACGACGGTTCGCATCGAAGAAGGGCTCAAGGAACAGGCGACTGAGTTCTTGGATACGGTTGGCCTGAGTCTCAATTCGTATCTCAACCTTGCTGTTCGACAGCTGGTAAATCAACGAAAGATTCCTTTTGAGATCGTAGGAAGGGCGGAGGTGCCCAACGAAGCGACGAGACGCGCCATGGTGATTGCCGAGGCTCATGAGTTGGGGATTCTGCCAGACGACAGCCCGTCATTCAATAACGCTGATGAGCTCATATCATTCCTCGATGAGGACTAGCGATGTTCGAGATTAAAGTCGAGGCTCAGTTTAAGGCGGATTACAAACGGACGATGCGCATCCATCCGCAACTAAAAACCGAGTTTAAGGCGGCAGTCGCAGAGCTTGCAGCTCATGGCTCGCTTCCCGTGGAATATGGTGCCCACGAGCTTTCAAACCCGGGCGGCAATTACAACGGCCACATCGATTTCCATCTATCCGATGGCTTGGTCGATGTGGTCGTTCTTTACTTGCCGCATAAGACTAATCCTGTGATCCGGCTGGTCAGAATGGGCTCGCATGAGGAATTATTCCAGGGCCCGCAGGGCTGATTGCCGATTTCTAAGTTGCGGTGAAATAGGGACTGATTGGCGGCTGATAAGCCAAAAACAGCCCCTATTCCACCGCAAGTGGTAAAGGTGCCCCTAGTGGATGGGTTGGTAGCGGGGGCAGTAGCTGATGGCGATGGCGTCGACGCCTACGTGGGTGGCGATGGTGCAGCCGATGGGGCCGGTGCCGGCGTCTACGTAGTTCTGGCCTGCGAGCGCCTGGTTGACGAGCTCGTGCTCCTCGGCGGCGCCGGTCGTGAGCACGCGCACGCTGGAGCCCGGATGCTCGGCCAAAAATGCGAGGCAGTCGGCCATGGTGTTGGCGACGATGCGCTTGGCGCCGCGACCCTTTTTGATGGCCTTGATCTCGCCCGATTTCCACTCCGGTGAAACGGCCAGGCGAATGTTGAGCATCTGCGTCAGCTGGCCGGCGAGCTTGGGCGCGCGGCCGTTCTTAACGAGGTTCTCGAGCGTGCGGGGAATCAGCAGCAGGCGGGCGTCGGGCAGCGTCGCGCGGATCTGCGCCTCGGTCTCGTCCAGGCTGCGGCCGTCCTCGCGCATGGCGAGCGCGTACTCCACCAGCAGGCCCTCGGCGCCCGAGCCGGTGCGCGAGTCGATGCAACGCACGTCGAGCTCGTGGGTATCGGCCACCTGGCACGCGTTGGCGTAGCAGGCAGACCACTCGCTGCACAGCGAGATAAAGATGGCGTTGTCGTGGCCGTCGGCACGCACGCGATCGAAGAGCTCCTTGAACTCACCGGCGCTCGGCTGCGAGGTGTGCGGCAGTTGCTCGGAGCCTGCCATGCGGGCGACGTATTCCTGGGCGGTGATCTGCACCTGGTCGAGCAGGTCCTCGCCCTCGATAATCACATGCAGCGGAATCACGTAAATGCCGAGCTCTTGGGCACGGGCGGGGGAGATGTCCGACGTGGAGTCGGTTATGATGGCAAAAGACATAATTGCACCTTTCGTTGGGGCGCGGCAGCGCCGCCTTCTGAAAGCAAAGTGCGACAAGTATAGTGGAGTTGCTCTACATTGCTAGGTTCAATTGTTGAATAGTCAACAGTTTGAAGCGGTGGTGTGGAAATCATCAACTGGGGAAGAAGGGTGCCGATGGCGGCATTGCAACTTTGCGAGCGGCCGGTCGTGCTGTTCGATTTTGACGGCACGGTAGCCGATACGGGCCGGGCGGTGATGACCTCGACGCGCAAGACGCTGGCTGCGCGCGGGTTTTCGGAGGCGCAGATGGGTGATCTGCGCCGCATGATCGGGCCGCCCTTGTGGAAGAGCTTTCACGACTTTTACGGCTTTTCCCGCGAGGAGTCGCTTGTGGTGGCCGATGAGTACCGCGCCTTTTTTGATGAACTGGGACCGGAGGAGTATCCCGTGTTCAATGGGGTCCCCGAGCTGCTGGATGGGTTGGTCGCCCAAGGCAAACGTATGGCCGTGGCGACGTCGCGCATGGAGGCCAAGTGCATCGACATGGTGCGTGAGCTCGGGCTCTCTCAGTTTGAGGCGGTGATTGGCATGAATCCGCCGCAGGGACGCGAGACCAAGGCCGATTCGGTCCGCGATGCCCTGGCGGCGCTCGGCGCGACGGCCGACGATGCCGTGATGATCGGCGATCGCTTTAACGATGTGGAGGGCGCGCACGCAATGGGCGTGCCGTGCATCGGCATCTATTCGGGCGCGGCGGCGCCGGGCGAGCACGAGGCGGCGGGTGCCGATGCGGTGGTGCACTCGGTGGCCGAGCTTGCTAAACTTTTCGCTATATAGGTATTTGATGTGAGGGGCGGCACACTTGCCCCTTACTGGTAAGGAGGTCGTCCATGAATCAGGTGGAGCAGAGCGTTACCGAGTACGTCGACGAGGTCTGGGAAGATGTCGTCGCCGATATCGAGCAGCTGGTGAGCTATCCGTCTGTGGCCGTTGCTGCCGATGCGGAGCCCGGTGCGCCGTTTGGCCGCCCGGTCCGTGATGCGCTCGATTGCGCGCTCGGCATTGCGCAAAAGCTCGGCTACCAGACGAGCGATGACGAGGGCTTTGTGGGCATCGCCGATATTCCGGGTCGCGGCGATAAGCAGCTCGCGACTATCTGCCATGTGGACGTGGTGCCTGCCGGCCCCGGCTGGAATACCGACCCATTTGTGATGGAGCGTCGCGAGGGCTGGCTGCTCGGCCGCGGCGTGATCGACGACAAGGGCCCGGCGGTGCTGTCGCTCTACGCTGGCGCTTATCTGCTCAAACACGGCATTGTGCCGCGCTATACCTTCCGCGCGCTGCTGGGCTGCGATGAGGAAGTGGGCATGTCCGACGTTCACCATTATCTGGAGAACCACGCAGACCCCGACTTTCTGTTTACGCCCGATGCCGAGTTCCCGGTCTGCAATGCCGAGAAGGGCCAGTTTGGGGCGACATTTGTGAGCTCCAAGATCGACGGCGGCCGTATTGTGTCCTGGAGCGGTGCCGAGGCGAGCAACGCCATTCCGTCGCAGTCTATCTGCGAGCTCGCGATTGACGCCGATGAGCTGCCGGCACCGGTCGAGAACGCCGACCGCCTGGAGATCACAGCACTCGACAACGGACATGCCCAGATTTTCGCCCACGGTATTGGCGGCCACGCTTCGATGCCTGAGGGCACCATCAACGCCGTCGGCCTCATCGTGACGTATCTGCGCGAGGCCGAGGATGCGTTTGGTGCGCGCGACGAGCGCCTGCTGACGCCTGCCGAGCACGAGTTCGTCAAGTTCCTGGCCTTTGTGCATGCGGATGCCTATGGCCGCGGCCTAGGTATCGATGCGACGAGTCCGGCGTTTGGCCCGCTTACCTGCAACGCTGGCGTCATCCGCGTGGCGGATGGCCATATTGAGCAGGTCATCGACGTGCGCTTCCCCGACAGCACGAGTGCCGATACCATCCGCGAGCAGCTCGATCCGCTCGTGGGCCGTTTTGGCGTGACGTGCCGTGTGGGTCGTGCGAAGGTGCCGTTCTCGGTCTCTGCCGACGATCCGGCCGTGAAGGCGCTTATTGATACCTATAACGAGTTTACGGGCAAGCATGCTGAGCCCTTTGCCATGGGCGGCGGCACGTACGCACGCAACTTTGCCCGCGCCGTCTCGTTTGGCCCCGAGGAGACCGGCCTGGAGCTGCCCGCATGGGGCGGCCAGATGCACGGTCCCAACGAGTGCGCCAACGAGGAACAGCTCAAGCAAGCGCTCAAGATTTATATCGTGGCAATCCTGCGCTTGAATGAGCTAGAGCTGTAGGGCTTCCCCAGGCACCCGACCTTGCCCCTCAAACCGTCGCTTGCGTACCAAAGTACGCGGCGCTCCTCTTTCGGGGCAATCTCGGGCACCTGGGAAACCCCTATATCCTGCTTGGATACAAACCTGCATTACGAGTCCGGTGCTTCGGCCCGGGCTTTTTCTGTTGCGGTGGGGCAGTCATTGGGGACGTTCTTAAATGACTAGTCAAACAAGACTGTCCCCAATGACTACTTTCCTCTGGTGTAAAAGGTGCGCCATGTTCGGCGCTGGATTGTTATCCGTTTGTAAAGGCTGGGTAGAGCTTGCGGTAAGGGTCTATCAGATGCCCGTAAAAAACCGCAGCTGGCGCGGGTGTCGTCCGATCGAGGTCGTATCTTTCCAAACAGCAAAGCGGGCAGGGTGCCCGCGAGTCGCATGTATGAAAGGAAGATCATGCTCGATCAGGCTTATTCTCGTCGTCAGTTCCTCGGTCTCGCTGGTGGTCTCGCCAGCATCGTCGGTCTCGGTCTCGTTGGTTGCGGTGGCTCTAACGCCTCCGACGCCGCCGACAAGGGTAGCGCCGCCGCTGCTGCCGAGTCCGTCTCCGGCGAGGTGACCTACGACGGTGCCTCCTCGTTCCAGGCTCTCGTCGAGGCTGCTGCCGAGAAGTTCATGGACGCCAACCCCGACGTCTCCATCTCCGGTTCGGGTAACGGCTCGGGCAAGGGCCTGACCGCTGTCGCCGCCGGCACCGTCACCATCGGTAACTCCGACGTCTTCGCTGAGACCAAGCTCGAGGCCGACCAGGTCAAGAACCTCGTCGACCACGAGGTCGCCGTCGTGGGCATGGGCCCCGTCGTCTCCAAGAACGTCAAGGTCGACGACCTGTCCCTCGAGCAGCTCAAGGGCATCTTCTCCGGCCAGATCACCAACTGGAAGGAGGTCGGCGGCGACGACGCCACCATCGTCGTCCTCAACCGTAAGGCCGGCTCCGGCACCCGCGCCACCTTTGAGGCCGCCGTCTTTGGTGACGAGGCTGTCGACTTTAAGGGCGACGCCGAGCTCGACAAGTCCGGCGATGTTCAGACCCAGATCGCCAGCACTGACAACGCCATCTCCTACCTCGACTTCTCGCACTTCGACGATTCCAAGTTCAACGCCGTCAAGGTCGAGGGCGTCGAGCCCAAGAGCAAGAACGTCACCGACGACTCCTTCAAGATCTGGGCGACCGAGCACATGTACTGCTCCAAGGATGCCGATGACGCCACCAAGGCATTCCTGGACTTCATGCTTTCCGACGATGTCCAGGGCAAGCTCGTTGAGGAGCAGGGCTTCATCCCCGTCTCTGCCATGAAGGTCGTCAAGGACGCCAGCGGCAAGGTCTCCGCTAAATAAGTAATCGCCCCCGGAAAGGTTTGCAATGGCAAAACAGCTGCCAAAGCGCGACCTTGAGAACGTGGGCCTGGGCGTCACGGGCGCGTGCGTAGCGCTCGTGACGCTTGTTGTTGCCGCGCTCATCTTCATGGTCGCCCAAAAGGGCCTCTCGGCTTTCGTCAAGGACGGCGTCTCGGTCGTCGAGTTTTTCACCGGTACCAAGTGGGACCTGGCCAACACGGCCGAAAACGGCCTGCCCTATACCGGTGCCCTGCCCCTGATCGTCACCTCGTTTGCGGTCATGGTGCTCTCCACGCTCATCGCGCTGCCCATCGCCATCGGCTCTGCCATCTTTGCGGTCGAGATTAGCCCTAAGTTTGGCTCCAAGGTCTTTCAGCCGCTCATTGAGCTTTTGACCGGTATTCCCTCGGTCGTCTTTGGCCTGATTGGCTTTCACGTGGTCGTCGGCCTCATGAAGAGCGTCTTCCACGTGAGCACGGGCCTGGGCATCCTGCCCGGCGCCATCGTGCTGGCCGTCATGATCCTGCCGACCATGACCACGCTTTCGGTCGACGGCCTGCGCGCCGTGCCCGACAGCTACCGTCAGGGCTCGCTCGCGCTGGGCTACACGCGCTGGCAGACCATCTGGCACGTGGTGCTCAAGTCCGCCATGCCGTCGCTCATGACCGCAGTCATCCTTGGCATGACCCGCGCCTTTGGCGAGACGCTTGCCGTGCGCATGGTCATCGGCGGTATCGAGGCCATGCCGACGTCGCTGTTGTCGCCGGCTTCGACCATCACCACCACGCTCACTACGTCCATGGCGGTCTATGCCGAGGGCACGGCCCAGGACGACGTTCTGTGGGCACTCGGTCTGCTGCTGATGGGCATGAGCCTCATCTTCATCCTGATCATCCATCTCATTGGCCGCAAGGGGGCGAAGGCTCGTGGCTAGCACGCGCATCCACATCGACGAGGCGAGACTCGGGCGTGTCCAAAAGCAGGACCGCATCGCTACCGGCGTGTTGACGGCGATCGTCGCCATCGTCATGCTCATCGTCGTTTCCATGGTGGCCTACATTCTGTTCGAGGGCATCTCGACGCTGTTCCAGCCGGGCTTCCTCACGGAGCCGTCGCGCGCCAACGGCACCCAGGGCGGTGTGCTCTACCAGCTGTTCGACTCGTTCTACCTGCTGCTGATCACCCTAGTCATCTCAGTGCCCATCAGCTTGGGCGGCGCGGTCTTTTTGGTTGAGTACGCGCCCGACGGTCCCATCCGCGACATCGCCTCCACCGCCATCGAAACGCTGTCCTCGCTGCCTTCCATCGTCGTGGGCATGTTCGGCTTTCTGGTGTTTTCGGTGCAGCTGGGCTGGAAGTACTCCATCATCTCTGGCGCCGTCGCGCTCACCATGTTCAACATCCCCATCCTGGTGCGCGTGATTCAGCAGGCGCTCGAGGACGTGCCGCAGGCCCAGCGCGATGCGTGCCTGGCTATGGGCCTCACCCGCTGGGAGGCCACGCTGCACATCCTGATCCCCGAGGCCATGCCTGCCATCGTGACCGGCATCGTGCTTTCGGCCGGCCGCGTGTTTGGCGAGGCCGCGGCATTGCTCTTCACCTCGGGCATGAGCTCGCCGGTTCGCCTGAACTTCTTGAGCTTTAACCTGTCGAGTCCCACCTGCGCCTGGAACGTGTTCCGCCCCGGTGAGTCGCTCGCCGTGCACATCTACAAGATCTATGGCGAGGGCAGCCCCGAGGCCCAGCAGATCGTTTGGGGCACCGCGGCGCTGCTGATGATTTGCGTGCTGCTGTTTAACGTAGTCGCCCGTATCGTGGGCAAGCAACTGGCAAGGAGGATGACGGCCGAATGAGCGAGATAAATGCGACGCCCGCAACCGATGCGGCCACGTCCGAGACCCAGGACTTTCTGTCGAGTGTGGGGGAGAGCGAGAAGCACGTGCGCGTGAGCGGCAAGGCCGTGAGCGACGAGGTCGTGCTCTCCACCAAGGACGTCAACGTGTACTATGGCGACCACCATGCGCTGCACGACACGTCGCTCGACTTCCACAAGGGTGAGATCACGGCGCTCAT
>CABTZM010000044.1 GCA_902489295.1 uncultured Collinsella sp. | reverse complement strand
GGGCAGCAGATAGTCGTTCCAGACCCACATGGTCTCAAGGATGCCGACCGAAAGATAGGTGGGCTTCATAATGGGAAGGACGATCTTAAAGAACACTTGGACCGGGTTGCAGCCGTCGATCATGGCCGCTTCCTCAATCTCGAGCGGGATGTTCTTGACGAAGCCGGCGAACATAAAGACCGCGAGGCCCGCGCCAAAACCAAGGTAGATGAAGCAGATGTTAAACGGCGTGTTAAAGCCGATGCGGTCCGCGAGGTTGGACAGCGTGAACATGAGCATCTGGAACGGTACGACCATCGAGAAGACGAACAGGTAATAGAAGAAGTTCGAGATCTTGCTGTTGACGCGCACCACGTACCAAGCGCACATGGAGCAGCACACCAGAATCAGCACGACCGACGTGACCGTGATGATAAGCGAGTACATAAACGCCGAGGCAAAGCCCTGCTCGTTCAGAGCGTGCACGTAGTTTGCGAGGCCGTTGAACGTCTCGGGCGTGAGCAGATCGAACGCCGTGGTGGTGCTGATTGCGGTCGCTTTCTTAAAGGAATTGAGCGCAATCATGAACACGGGGTAGATCCATGCGAGCGACAGGATCGTAAAGAAGATCGAGAGCGCGCGGTTGATAGCCTTATCGCGTTTCATTACTGCTGCACCTCCTTGGACCTCGTGGCCTTAAGCTGGATCATAGAAATAGCGACAACCAGGATGCAGAAGATAACTGCCTTGGCCTGACCGATGCCCTGCCATGCGATGCCAGCACGCGAATAGAACGTGTTGTAGATGTTCAGGGCGAGCATCTCGGTGGAGTGCGCCGGGGCGCCACCGGTAAGGGCGAGGTTCTGGTCGAACAGCTTAAAGCCGTTGGTGATGGACAGGAACAGGCAGATGGTGATGGTCGGCATCAGGTTGGGGATCTTAACCTTCCAAAACGTCTGCCATGCCGTAGCGCCATCGACCTTGGCGGCCTCGATGTAGTCAGACGGAATGGACTGCAGACCGGCGATGTAGATGATCATCATGTAGCCGACCTGTTGCCACAGGGTCAGGATGATAAGGCCCCAGAAGCCAGCGGCGGAGTTGAGGGCGATAAGCTGGGCACCCACGTTGGAGAGCAGGCAGTTGATCAGAATCTGCCAAATGTAACCCAGTACAATGCCGCCAATCAGGTTAGGCATAAAGAAAATCGTACGGAAGATGTTGGTGCCCTTGAGCGCCTTGCGAGTGAGCGCCTGCGCAATGGCCAGCGCGATCACGTTGATGAGCACCGTCGACAGGAAGGCAAACGCCACGGTAAAGAAGAACGACGTGGAGAACTGCGGATCGGACAGCGCGCGCACGTAGTTCTCGATACCGACAAAGTGCGCGTTATTGATGGTAATAAACTGGCAGAACGAGAGATAGAAACCCTGGATAAAGGGAATCACGAACCCGATCATAAACGCCAGGCACGTGGGCAGCATAAAGAGCGGCCACCAGCGCTTGAGTGCTTTGCCCATAGAAGGGTCCTTTCAATATGCAGGGGGCGGGCAAACCTACGTCTGCCCGCCCCCTGTCGCTAATCAGATAGCTTGGGCAGCAACTGCTTACTCGGAAGCAGCCTTCTCGGTCTTCCAGCCATCGACGAAGGCGTTCTTGACGCCGTCCCACTTGGTGTTGTCGGCAGCATAAGCGATGAGAGCCTGCTTGAGGTTCTTCTTCCACTCCTCGGAGGGGATGTAAACGAAGTCCCAAGCGACGGTCTTCTTGCCGTCCTTGGCCATAGCAACGGCCTGCTGAGAGAAGACGTTGGTGGTCTCCTTAGCGCTCTTGAATGGGGCGGTCAGACCCATCTTGTCAGCGATGATGCTGGTGGCGGTGTCAGAAGTGACGCACCAATACATGAAGTCCTCGGTGGCCTTCTGGGCATCCTCGGAAGCCTGGGAGCTGACGCACCAGTAGTTCTCGCCGCCGGAGCACAGGCCCTGGTTCTCCTCGCCGTCGACGCCGATGTAGATCGGCAGCATGCCGAGCTGGTCGTCGGTCATACCGGCCTTGGTGAGGTCGGCGTAGGCCCAAGAGCCGTTCTGGTAGAAGACGGCCTTGCCGGTTGCGAACTCGTTGGTGGCGTCGTCACCGGTCTTGGAGGCGAGCTGCGAAGGATCGCAGGTGGAGTCGGTGATGTACAGGTCGAAGATCTGCTTAAAGTTGTCGAGATACTCGCCCTTGATCTCGTCGTCCTCCTGATTGTGCTCCTTCTCGAACTCGTAGTAGAGCGGGAGGTTGGCGAGGTGCGTGGTGTAGCGCCAGCTGGAGGAGTCATCCATACCGGCGGAAGTGAAGGCACCGTCAACGCCGAGCTCGTCCTTGCGGGCCTGGATGTCATCGGCGCAAGCCTTCAGCTTGTCGAAGGAGTTGATGTCCTCGGCCTTGTAGCCGGCCTTCTCGAGGAGCTCCTTGTTGTAAATGATGCCGTAGCTCTCCTGAACCCAGTCGATACCCAGATCCTTGCCGTCGGACTGCAGCGCCAGGGAGTCGTCGATGAGCTCGCCGCGGAGCTTGGTGTCGGAAAGATCGGCGCAGTAGTCCTTCCAGTTCTTAAGGCCGGTGGGGCCGTTGACCTGGAACAGCGTCGGAGCGGAGCTCTTGGACATCTCGGACTTGAGCTTCTCCTCGTAGGTGTTGGAGGCGGCGGTCACGATCTTGACCTCGACGCCCTTCTCCTTCTTGTACGCCTTGGCGATCTCCTTCCACTCCTTGTCGACCTCGGGCTTGAACTGGAGGAAGTAGACCTCGGCAGCGTCACCAGAAGCAGAGGAGCCAGAGCCGGCAGAACCACCGCAGCCCACGAGGCCCAGACCAAGAACCGCAGCCGCGGAACCAGCAAAGCCCAGGAACTGCCTTCTGCTCATTTCGTTCTTCATTACAATCCACCCTTTCACACCGTGGCGGCACCCTTTGCCGCCGCCTTCGGAGATTGGCTCGGGGACTTTGCCCCTTTTGCTGACTTGTACAATACGCTATTTGGCTAGTTGTTTGAACAAGTATTACTAGAGCGGTAGAAAAACTTCGGTGAACGGTAATTTCGACTTGATACTTGACAAGTTTTGTATAAACAATTATTTGTTATCGAATGCAGAGAAAACGCCCGATCAAGCCGATGCATCGTCGGTTTGACCGGGCGTTTTCGCTTTGAGGGCATGAGTCTCGTCAGGCTGCGAGCTAGCCGGCTATCGCTTGGAATTGACGCGGTAATGGAAGATCTCGGGGTGTGTGCGGGCATGCGTGACCTCGAACAAGATGCCGTCCGAGGTGTACGACTGGCTCTCCATAACGGCGACGCAGTTGTACTTGCCGAGGTCCAGATAGCTGCAGTCTTCATCGTTGGCGAGCTCGACACTCACCGTACGACGGCTCGCCATCACTTTGACGCCGCGCTTGTGCTCCAGATAGCCGTAGATAGAATCCGCCGCGATCTCGGGGGTCAGGCCCTTGGCGATCGACGCCAAAAAGTAGCCATGGTCCACTTGGCGCGCGCTGCCGTTGAGGCTTCGGACACGCACTACGCGAATCAGCTCCTCGCCCACCTTAAAGCCCAGGCGACGTGAGAGTTGCTCAGTGCAAATCAAATGTTCAAAAGACTTGACCTCGGTCGATGCGACGGCATTGTTGCGTTTTGCGAACTCGCCAAACGACTCAACCTCTTCGAGTGCGCCCAGCATGTCGGTCTCGCCCTTAAGCCAAATAACACGCACGCCCTTACCGTGTATAGGCTGCACAAACATCTGGTCGGCCAGCATGCTCAAGGCGCGTCGAACGGTATTGCGCGTGCAGCCAAACTCCGCGGTCAGCTCGGCTTCGGTTGGCAGCATCTCCTGAAACGCATAGGTCCCGTTGATGATGCGCGAACGGATCTCGCGGTAGATTCCTTCGTAAATCGCTTTTGGCATGATTTCACCTCTAATGAATATGTATGGCTAGGCACGATAGCATTTCTTAAAGTTGTTTAAACCGATTATCGGTAAAGCACGGATTATTTACCGTCGACGGTTCCCCCGAAACCCAAATCGGACCGAATCAAAACCGTCAATGCGGCAAGCAGCCAGTCCTCTACAATGAGTTCATTGTTTAAACGTTCTTGCTCGCACAGCATGTTGCATCCGAAAGGCATATTATGCTGCAGAAAATCCAACGTTTTGGCGGAGCCATGTTCGCGCCCGCCATGCTGTTTTCTATATCAGGCCTCATGGTCGGCATCTCCGCCCTCGCAACGACCGTGGATATCGTCGGCGACCTCGCCGTATACGGAACCCCCTGGTACGTTTTCTGGACTATCATTCAGCGCGGCTCGTGGACGGTCTTTAAGCGCCTTCCACTCCTTTTTGCCGTAGCGCTGCCTATCGGCCTTGCCCAAAAGCAACCGGCACGCTGCTGCCTCGAGGCGCTCGTAGCCTATTTTGCCTACTGTTTCTTTTTGAGCGAGATCATTAAGCTGAGCGGAGACAACCTTGGGCTTAAGTACCCGTCGTTTTTGACCTCCGCTAGCGGCATCACCGTCATCGACGGCATCAAGACGCTCGACACCGGCATTATCGGCCCGCTGGCGGTGTCGGCAACCGTCGTCGCGATCCATGACCGCTTCTACGATGCCAAGGTTCCCGATTGGCTCGGCACCTTCTCGGGTTCCTCGCTGGTCTACCTCATCAGCTTTTTTGCCGTGTTTGCCCTTGCCGCCATCTCGGCCGCCATCGTGCCTTTCGCATACGCTGTGACCGAAACGCTGCGCCACGCACTTGCGGGCGTCGGCCCCTTCGGCGTGGGCATCTTTGTGTTTTTGGAGCGAGCGCTCGAGCCCATGGGGCTGCACCATCTGCTCTATATGCCCATCTATTACGACAATCTGGTCATTCACGACGGTATTTACGCCACGTGGACCAACCTGCTCCCCATTCTCTCCCATAGCACGCGCCCTTTAAATGAACTTGCGCCCTGGGCAGGTTTTACCGCCACCGGCTGGGGCAAGCTCTTTGGTCTTCCCGCCATCGCGGCAGCATTCTATTTCACCGCCAAACCCGAACGCCGCGCCGGCCTTAAGGT
The DNA here is from genome assembly GCA_902489295.1 of uncultured Collinsella sp. Classification (GTDB taxonomy): domain Bacteria; phylum Actinomycetota; class Coriobacteriia; order Coriobacteriales; family Coriobacteriaceae; genus Collinsella. The sequence goes on along the minus strand of CABTZM010000044.1, from coordinate 8,454 downwards.
CATCCTTTTGCCCGCCATCGTCGCCTCGGTGGTCTGCGGCGTCACCGAGCCGCTCGAGTTTCTCTTTATGTTCACCTATCCCGGACTCTTTTTGCTCTACGCCGTCCTGTCCTCCTGCCTTGCCATGACCATGAACTTCTTTGGCATCGTCGGCATCTTCTCGGGCGGTCTCATGGAAATGACGGCCTTCAACTTCATCCCACTCATGCGAATGCATGCCGGCTCCTACCTTTTGGCGCTCGGTATCGGTCTTGCCTTTAGCCTCATCTTTTTTGTTAGTTTTCGAGCACTCATCTTGGTCTATGACCTTAAGACGCCGGGCCGCGAGGATCATGTCTCCAATCGCGCGGCAATCGATCGTTTAACGGGAAGCGGCTTTGCCAAAGAGCAATCTCCCAATGGCGAGGTCAGTATTCAATCCGATCAAGATCATGTCCTCGCTGAGCGGGTAATTCAGCTTTTAGGTGGCGTTGGCAATATCGTGGGCGCAACCAACTGCGCCACGCGCCTGCGCGTCGAGGTCGCAGACCCTTCCATCGTTGCAGATAATGCGTCGTTTGTCGCGGTGGGCGCCAAGGGCCTCATCATTACGGGCAAGACCGCCCAGGTGATTATTGGCATCTCCGTTCCCCGCGTTAAAGAGCATTTTGACCAGATCATGGGCCTCGAGCCGGGATTTGTGCCCACCACCTCGGCCTCCCCTTCCGCCAGCGCAGCCCATAAGCGCGGCGATATCTGCTTCTTCGATATCGACGGAACACTCGCCTGGCAAGACCCTCGAGTGGCACAAGAGCTTCCCGAGAGCGAACGAGACCTCTCCCCCTATCCCAATGAAGCGGTCTCGCAAGCCATCCGTGATTTTGTCGCCAAGGGCAATATGGCGTTTATCTGCACAGGGCGCACGCTGAGCTGCATCCATCCAAAGCTGCTCGAGCTGCCCTGGACCGGCATCGTCTGCCTCGCGGGTGGCTATGTCGAACTTGAGGGACACGTGATTCGCGATTTGGCGATGACGCCCGGCATGCTGCAGCGCCTTGCTCCCATTCTTGAGCAATCGGACGAAGTGATTCGTTTTGAGGGACTCAATGGCGTCGTTCGCATGAGTGCCGATGCGCCCGACGCCCCCGGATACGCCCGCACCGCGGGCGATGCAATTACGCAGCTGCAACATTACAGCGCCTACAAGATCTTAATGTCCACATCGCTTGCCAACCGCATCGCTCAGGATCAAGCGTTTGAGCCGCTGCTCTGCTTTAACGAGCTCGAGCTCGAAGTGACCGAGATTTCGCCTCGCGAATGCACCAAGCGCGAGGGTATCCAGTCCGTACTCGACGCCCTCGATCCCCACCACGGAACCGTATACGGCATCGGCGACGCCAGCAATGACGTCTCGCTGATGAACGCCGTCGACGTTGGCATCGCCATGGGCAACGCGCCGGACTTCCTCAAGGAAAAGGCCGACTATGTCACCGACAGCATCGACCACGACGGCGTCGTCACCGCGCTCGAACACTTTGGGCTTATCTAGCCAAGCCCCTACCGCACTTGCGGCCGCATGGACCAATCGTCTTCAACCGCCGCGCTCGACGCCCTAATGTGGCAATATGTTGTCTGCATAATGCAACGATGCAACCTATCAAAGAATGCGAGAACCCGTGTCCAGTCCGTTTACCAGCTTTTTAGCCCAGCACTTTGACCAGATTAACGACTATCTGGCCACGTTCTTTGACGGACAGGCGACTTCCGCCGATATCGAGCGCTACCTGTATACCCCGCTCTCGGCATTTACGGCAAACGCTGGCAAGCGCCACCGCCCGCTCATCTGCATGCTCGCCGCCACTGCGGTAGGCGGCAGCTTTGAGAGCGCCCGCAGCGCAGCGGCGGCCATCGAGCACTTTCAGTCGGGCGCACTCATCCACGACGACATCGCCGACAACGGGCAGATTCGTCGCGGCAAGCCCTGCATGCACCTTACCGAGGGCACCGGTCTTGCCATCAACTGCGGTGACCTGGCGCTCACCATGGTCACCAAGACGGTTCTCGACGACCCCACACTCAACGCAGACGTGAAGCTTCGCGTGCTCCACGAGCTTACCGAGATGATCGTCCGTACCATCGAGGGCCAGGCGCTCGACCTGGGCTGGGTCCGCGACGGGCGCTTTGACGTTTCGGTCGACGATTATCTGGACATGGCGACGCACAAGACCGCGTACTACAGCGGAGCGACGCCGCTTGCCGCCGGAGCCATTATCGGCGGCGGCAGCGAAGAGCAGATTGAGGCACTGCGCGCCTTTGGGCTGCACACGGGCCTTGCCTTCCAGATTCAAGACGACCTGCTCAACTTGATCGGCACCAAGGAGGCCGCCAACAAGGACTTCCGCACCGATATCACCGAGGGCAAGCGCACCCTCGTTGCCGTGCATGCCCTGTCAGACGAGCGCTATCACGACGAGATCGAGGCAATCCTTTCCTCGGGCACCGAGGACCCTGCGCAGCTCGCACGCGCCGTGGAGATCTTCCAGGAGACCGGCTCCATCGATTACGCCCACACCTATGCGCTCGACCTGACCGCTAAGGCCAAGGCCGCTATCGAAGGCGTCGAGCTCGACCCGCATGCGCGCGAGCTCTTCCTCTCAATGGCAGATTTCTTTGTGGAGCGTCTTAACTAGCGGGGGTCATAAAACCTGTGGGCAGCGAGTTTGGGTACAAGTTGCTACACTATTGAGTGCATGTTTATAAATTGTCTCGCGTTGTCTATCCGACACACGCTCAAAATAGTACGAATGGTACGCCGAAAGGGGTTCGTTCATGGAACCTATTACCACGGGCATGCAGGGAGCAGCCGTCGAGGATGTTCAGTCCCGCCTTCTGCAGCTCGGCTATACAATCGATGACGCCGAGGTTGTCGACAAGCGCTTTGGCACCACCACCGAGCAGGCCGTCAGCACCTTCAGGCTCGACAGCGGCCTTGCTGCCGGTCATGCCGTCGATATCCCCTGTTGGAGCGCCCTGGTCGACGCCTCGTATAAGCTGGGCGACCGCACTCTGTATCTGCGCATGCCCAATTTCCATGGCGCCGATGTGCAGGCCCTGCAGCGCGCTCTCAACGTTTTGGGCTTTGCCTGTGGCGAAGACGACGGCTACTTTGGTCCGCATACCGAGGCCGCCCTGCAGCAGTTCCAGGAAAATGTCGGCCTGTTTGCCGACGGCATGGCCTTCCAGGACACCTACGCCTACATCAACCGCCTGCACCATGTGTGGGAGGGCAAGCCCTCGGTCACCGAAGCCGAGTCCCGCATCGGTTTTGCTCGCGCCGCCAACGTGCTCGAGCGCTTCCAGATCGCCGTTATCGGTGAGGACCCCATCGCACGCAGCGTTGCTTCGCGCATGTGGAACATCGCCACGGCAACGACCGACAACAGCGGCATGATGCTCTGCGACTCCGAGGTCCCAACCGACGTTGACCTGGTGCTCGAGATCGCAAGCGACGAGCTGCCCGCCGACGCCGCGCCACGCGCCACGATTGCCCTCGCCGAGTGCCACAACCTGGCCCAGCGCATCCGCACCGCCAATGTCGCCGCGCAGCAGAAGCCGGCTCGCATTCGCATTGAGCTCACGGGCATGACGCGCTACAACGGCACCTTCACGGCCAGCGACGCGCAGACGCTCGCCGTACGCCTACTCGACGGCGTTTGCGATGCCCTCGCAGATTAGGTAAACTAGACGAGTTGCTTTTGGGCAACACCACACATTGGGACGTAGTTCAACGGTAGAACTCCGGTTTTTGGTGCCGGCTGTTGGGGGTTCGAATCCCTCCGTCCCAGCCATTAAAACTGAGCGCCCTAAGCCCATAACGGCCCAGGGCGCTTTCTTGTGGGCAAGCGGAGGAATTCGAGCCCGCAAGGGTGCGGAGCTGAGGAAACGCGAAGCGTTTTCCAGCGCAGCACGCAAGGGTGCGGAGCGATGCAGCGGGGCGCGGCCGCCGCAGGCAGACGCGGTGTCGGCACTTGGGGACGCTCCTAAGTGCCGGCATTATAGGAACGTCCCCAAGTGCCGGCTCGGGACTATTTTCGAGGACCCTCCGAAGGACTGTGGCCAAAAAACGGCAAATATGAGTACTGTTACCGTTGTAGCTACATTATTTTCGTTAATAAAAGAAGATCTTAATGAGATTTATTCGCATCAAGGTCTTCCTTTAATGAACACTTGAGGAGATACGGCAGCTTATCTGCTCGATCGACACGTCAAATCACCTTAAATGTGGTCAAAATTACTGCTACTAAAAGAGTATCAGTACTCATATTTGATGTTTTTTGGCCACGGCTCTTTATAGACACCCTGCACAGCGACGGTGGTAGATTTCGGAACGTGTCCGTCAGCCCCGTTCCGAAAAGCGAGCCGCGTGCAACGGCCAAGCCACGACAGCCCCCGGGAGAGCGGGGACACCGGCTTAGGTTTATCGCGAGTTCCGCACGAACAGGAGGCCACTTAATGTGGCCTCCGTCGTGAGCAGGACTGTAGAGCAGGAAACCTAAGCCGGTGTCCCCGCTCTCCCGGGGCCGGCGGAATTTAGTTGTTCAGCATGCGGTCGAAGCTTCCCGAGTCGCCATCCCGATAGTCGGCGGTCATCAGAATCTCCTGCGGAATGCGCCCGCCCTCGCGCAGCACATTGCGGAACTGCACGCGCGTGACCATGGGCAGATCCTTGATCGTCGCCGCCAAGTTCTGCGGCACGCCCTGGTTGGCAGCCGCGGGCTCGCACTCGCCGCCGGCCTTCACGCGACGCTTATGCTCGGCGAGCATGGCGCGGTACATGCCGGCATGCAGGCGAATCTCAACCACATTGGCATTGCGAGCCTGCTCGACGATGCGCGCGCCCTCGCGGTCGATATCGCCCACGTAGTAGACGTAGTTAAAGCGATAGCCGATCTCAGCCAGATAATCGTCCAGGGCATGCGAGACGCTCGCCTTGCATCCGCCGCCAAAAATCACGCCGCCCACCTTGATGCCAAAGAGCTTAGCGTGCTTGCGGCCGCGCAGGAGCTTGACGATCTCGTCATAGGTGTCCAGGTTCTCGACCATAATGAACGGCTTATCGGCGCCCAGCGTAAAGAAACCCGTAAAGTGCACGGGGCGGTTGGGGGCGACCTTAATCGCCTGCATGCTGATGCCCTTTTCGGTCATACGCCGAATTAGACGCTCGCCGTGCTTGCCGTCAAAAGCCTTCTCGTCGTTAAAAATCTGGTAGGCACGCTGGCGGCGCGAGGCAACCGGCGTATCGGCACCTCGGTTTTGCTCGATCCAAGCCTGGATGATTGCGATTTCCTCGGCAATCTTGCGGTTGGACATCTCGTTGTGCTGAGTGCGCTGCGGAGCCTTTTTGCCGTCCTTGCCCTCGACCTTTACGATCTGTGTCTGCTGCTCCTTGATCTTAGAGAGCGCCGTAGGCGTAGGGACAACTTTGAGCAGCTGCCTGCCTAAAACGCGGGCAAGGGCAAACGCCGATACCTCGCCGTGGACGGCCGACTCGGGCTGCTGGGTAGCACTATCAGCCGCGGCAGGCTCAGCCTGTGCATGAGGCTTACGCTTGGAATCTGCCCGGGTATTACGTTCCTGCTTGGGCGCAGACGAGCGCTTTTGCGGACGATCGGACTTGGCCTCCTTCGCCGGCTGGCGCTTGACCTGATCCACCGGAGTCTCGGCCTTCTCATCTCCGTTTTGTGTCGCTGTCTTCTCGGCCGCGGCCTCGGCATTTGAGCCACGACCGCCGCGGTGACGACGGCGGCGGGGCTTGCCTGAGGCGCTCTCCCCAGCCTGCTTATCAGCGGTCTGTTGAGCTTTGACCTCAGTGTCAGCCGCAGGCTGCGACTCGGAAGGTTGCTGCTCGCGAGTCGCCGGCTCAACGGTTTTCTCGGTTTGTTCGGCCTTCTCGGCCTGAGCGGTCGAAGCCGGCTCGCCCTTCTCCTGACGCTTTACGGGATACGCGCGTCCCGCAAAACCGCGGCCGGGACGACACGAACCCGGAGCCCTCTTGGCAGACTCCTCAACATCGTCTGCAACCTCGGAAGGCTCTTCAACCTCACGCGCGACATCCTGCTGCGCGGCCTTAAAGTGAGCACCGCGACGACGCTTGGGCTCTTGGGCCTCCACGGGCTTTTGCTCCTTCGCGGGCTTCTGCGACTCGGCAGCAACCTCGTTCTCAACAGCCTCGACATCCGTCTCACCCTTTTGAGCAACGGCACGACGGAAGCGCTCCTGCTGGGCGCGGCGCTGCGCATCGCGCTTGCCACCCCCGCCAAAACCGCCGCGTCCTGCCTTGGCCGTAAAGGCACGCACGACGTTCTCATCGAGCAACTCATCGGTATCGACATGCTCACGCGGAGCAGCTTCTTCCACAGCAGGCACGTCAGCGGAATCCTCGACGACAAAATCTTCGACGGACTCGGCAGGCTGCTCCTGGGCATCGCGGATCTCGACATTGATGGTATAGAACGCCGGGCGCCCGTTAATGCCGCTGCCCTCGATCTTGGTCACGATATTTGCCGCGATAAGCTCATCGCGCATCGCCTTGGTGTCGCATTCCTTATCGACGGAGCGGAAAATCTGCGCCAGCGCGCTCGACTTAATCTTGAGCGCCTTGCGGCAGAGCAGGTCGTAGGCAACCAGCTTGGCGCGCTCGGCAGAAAGCGACGTCTGGCTGCTCAGACGCTCAGCCAGAGCATCGACATTGTTTTGATTATCGGAATATACCGTCTTGGCCACGGGGCCCCTTTCATATGCACACATATACGTCCTTATGGTACAACGCACGAGCCTATCCACGCAAAACATCTGCGAGAACGCCCTTGCACCACCTGTTCTCACAAGAAAAAAGACCGGGTCCGCTTGATTGCGGACCCGGTCTTTCCGAGTCAAATAGATGGGAGATTCAACCCGTCCGACCGACTAGGCCTTGGCGGCCTCGGCGTCGGCAGGAGCTTCAGCGGCAGTGGCGCGACCGTACTCGGCCTTGCCCATCTCGGACCACTCGGGCTCCTCGTCGGGCATGGAGCCGACCTCCTTGCCGAAGAACTCCTTGAGGCAGTTGACGGCGACGATGAGGCCCAGGACCATCAGCAGGACGGCGAAAACGAGCTGCAAGCCCTTGGTGGCGGCGACGGAGACGGCGGCCGTGGTGGCGGTAGCCGGGATGGTGCCGAAGAAGCCGTAAGCCTGGACAGCGGTCATGCAGCCCATGGCGCTCTGGACCAGCGAGGTGAAGGTGCAGCAGAGCAGGAAGGCGACGGGCACGTAGAGCATCCAGCCCTTGCGGCCGGTGCACTTGCAGAACACGGCGAGGGTGATCATGGTCATGCCGCCGAGCAGCTGGTTGGAAGCACCAAAGAGCGGCCAGATGTTGGCGTAGCCGCCAAAGGCGAGGGCGAGACCGGGAAGCAGGGTGACGACCGTGGCGAACCAGGGGTTGCCGAGAACCTTCATGTAGCCGGCCTTGGACTCAATGGCCAGGGCGTCGTTGGTCTGGGCAAAGAACTCGGAGAACGAGGTGCGGGCGATGCGGGCGACGGCGTCGAGCGAGGTCAGGGCCAGAGCGGAAACGTTCATCGTCATGAAGACGGTAGCGAGCGTACCGTCAACACCGAAGGCCTGCATACCGCGGGAGATACCAGCAGCGAAGATCTGGAACGGGGTGGAAGCGACGCCAGCGTTGAGGGCGCCGGTACCGGCGGTGTTCATGTCGGAGAACATGATGCCGGCGACGATGATGGCAAGGATGCCGACGAAGGACTCGACGATCATGGCGCCATAACCGACCTTGACGGCGTCCTGCTCCTTCTCGACCTGCTTGGAGGAGGTACCAGAAGAAACGAGGCTGTGGAAGCCGGAGAGGGCACCGCAGGCAACGGAAACAAACAGGACCGGGAACATCATGCCAGAAGCGCTGGAGAAGCCGGTGAAGACCGGAGCGGTGATGGTGGCCTGGCCGTTGACGCCCAGGACGACGATGCCGAGGACAGCGCAAACGATCATGACGATCATCATGATGGAAGTGAGGTAGTCACGCGGGGTCTTGAGCATCTGGATGGGCATAGCGCCAGCGAAGACCAGGTAGACCATGACGACGGCGAACCACTGGAACTTATCCAGGTAGACCGGGAACTGCATACCGACGGCAAACATGAGAACCATGAGGACCACGCCGGTGACGAACTCGGTAGCACCGGTGAGGTTGAACTTCTTCTGGGCCCAACCAAAGGCGATAGCGACGAAGGTGAACAGGATGGAGATGGTACCAGCGCAGCCGGCGGCATAGGACTTGGTGAAGTCGATGGCACCGGTAGCAGCACCAGAAGCGTCAACGGCCGGGGTGAACATGAACGTCTTGCAGACCATATCGGTGAAGGCGGCGATGACGATGATGCAGAACAGCCAGCAGAACAGCAGGAACAGGCGACG
>CABTZM010000043.1 GCA_902489295.1 uncultured Collinsella sp. | reverse complement strand
CGAAGGAAAATGCTATCGCTACGGGTCGGTGAACATGCCTCCCGAGATGTGGGGACCCTGGCATGAGGGCGACAAGAAGAGCGAGGGTACACTTGCCGACGTCAAGAGAAGCATGGCGTCCATGCTAACCCCCTCGAACGTCATGGACATCTTCCAGTTCTTCACGCTCTTCGCCACCGACAAGAAGCATCGACGCATCAAGCTGATCTGTCGCTACCAACAGTTCGAGGGCGCGAACCTCATCGTGGACCGCGTCCGCGCAGGGTACCCGAAGCGTGGCCTCATTTGGCATTTCCAGGGCTCAGGAAAGTCACTGCTCATGGTATTCGCCGCCCAGAAGCTGCGCATGGTCCCTGAACTCAAGAACCCGACCGTCGTCATCGTGGATGACCGAATCGACCTTGAGACCCAGATCACGGGGACCTTCAACGCATCCGATATCCCCAACCTCGCAAGCGCCGGCAGCAAGGAGGAGCTTGAGTCCTTCTTCAAGCAGGACATGAGAAAGATCCTCATCACCACCATCTTCAAATTCGGCGAGGTTGCGGGGACGCTCAACGAGCGCGAGAACATCATCCTCATGGTCGACGAGGCGCACCGCACCCAAGAGGGCGACCTCGGCGAGAAGATGCGCCTCGCCTTGCCAAACGCCTTCTTCTTCGGCTTGACCGGCACGCCCATCAACCGAACCGACAAGAACACGTTCCACACCTTCGGTGCCAAAGAGGACAAGTCCGGCTACATGAGCCGCTATTCCTTCGCCGACTCCATCCGCGACCACGCCACATTGCCGCTCCATTTTGAAACCGTTCCCGTCGAGCTCCACGTCAACCAAGAGGTCGTGAACGCCGCCTTTGACGAAATGACCCGAGACCTCAGCAAAGAAGACAAGGCGGAACTCACCAGGCGCGTCAAGATCGAGTCCGTCATGAAGGCCCCCGACCGCATCCACAAGGTATGCGAGCACATCGCCAAGCACTTCAAGTCAAAGGTTGAGCCCGACGGCTTCAAGGCGCAGGTAGTCTGCTACGACCGAGAGTGCTGCCTGCTGTATAAGGAGGAGCTCGACAAGCTCTTGGGCGCTGATGCAGTCACCATCGTCATGGACACGAACAACGACAAGGAGGACCGGTACAAGGCATATCGTCGCGATCGCGATTCCGAGGAAAAGCTCCTTGACCGTTTCCGCGACCCGGACGATCCGCTCAAGATTCTCATCGTCACTGCGAAGCTGCTCACGGGGTTCGATGCACCCATCCTGCAAACTCAGTACCTTGACAAGCCCTTACGCGACCACACGCTATTGCAGGCAATCTGTCGAACCAACCGCGTCTACAACGACAAGAAGACATTCGGTCTCATCGTTGACTATATCGGCCTCTTCGACAACGTCGCCAAGTCCCTGCACTTCGACGAGGCCGAGGTGCAGAAGGTCATAACCAACATCGACGAGGTAAAGGCCGAACTGCCCAGACTCATGCATTACTGCCTCGAGTACTTCTCAACGGTCAAAGATCGCCGCAGTGCAGATTGGGAATCCCTTCTCGAAGCCCAGCAATGTCTGCCAACGACAAAGGTGAAGGACCAGTTCGGGGCCGACTTCTCGGTCTTGAACAGAGCGTGGGAAGCGCTTTCGCCCGACCCATGTCTCAATCCCTACAAGCCCGATTTCATCTGGCTCTCGCAGGTCTACGATTCCGTGAGACCGGTAGACAATCGCGGGAAGCTCATCTGGGCAGCGCTCGGGCCCAAGACAATCGAGCTCGTGCACGAGAACATCACCGTCGAGAGAGTCCGAGACGATGACGACATCCTTGAACTCGACGAGGACATGATCGAGCACTTCATCAACGACAAGAGCAATACCGAGAAGATCACGCGTAAGCTGGAGATAGATCTCGTCGCCCGAATCCGCAGGCACGATAAGAATGGCAAGTTCCAGAAGCTCGGCGAGCGCCTGGAGGACCTGAGGGAACGTCACGAGCAAGGTCTCATCAACAGCGTCGAGTTCCTCAAGATGCTCATCGACCTCGCCAAAGAAGCACGAGCCGCCGAAAAGGAAGTCGTGCCCGAGGAAGAGGAGGACAAGGGAAAGGCTGCTCTCACTGAGCTCTTTAACGGCATCAAGAACGGCGACACGCCTATCATCGTCGAGAACATCGTCAATGACATTGACGAGATCGTTAAGATAACTCGCTTCGACGGCTGGCAAGCTACCACAGCTGGCGTGAAAGAGGTTAAAAAACAGCTCCGTGCCATTCTATGGATGCGCTACAAGCTCAAAGACCAGGCTCTTTTTGATAAGGCGTATTCGTATATCGAACTCTACTATTAGGTAACAGAAGACAGACTTCTAGGGACGCTCCGCATTAACCATTTCATAGGATGTGGAGCGTCTCAATTTGAACGAGTAACGTCTTGCGATGGACGAATGTTGCAGTCTCAATGGCTCGATAACCCTTTCATAGCCTGGTGTTTAAGTCTTCACTAGAAGCCAGCCACACTTTGAAGTTAATTGATTCTTTCTTCGCAGGCGAAAACGACAATATTGTCCGCTCCGCCTACCTCCCCTCCGCCTTCAGCTTCAGCAGCAGATCGCCCAGCTCGGGGCACTTGCTGGAAAGGCGCGTCTGGGGTCGCTCGCCCATCCCCCACCGCTGGCGGACTTCCTGGGCGCGCGGACTCACGTGATAGTCCCCCTCCATCATCTGCTTGAGCAGCTTGGCGGTCACGCGCGCATCGGCTAGGGCGCTGTGGGCGTGACCCGTCGACTCGTCGAACTCGATGCCAAACCACGTCGCTGCGTCACTCAAAGAGACGCAACCGTGGCTGCTCATGTCCATGATCGAGGTGTAAAACGCCTGCAGGTCGGCCCAGTCCGTAGGAAATGCGGAAAAATCGATGTGCTTTGCTTGGCACTCGATCAAAAGCTGTCGACGATCCGCCCCGCTCCAACAGACCACCTGGGCGGAGTAGCGCCCGATCCAATCGCTGAGCCTTTTGATCATCATGTAGAGCGGATCGGCCATCGCGGTGCCCACGGCCGATATCCCTGTGAGCTCGCGGACGGGGAACGCAACGCCTTCGGTAAATTCCGTCTGTACAAACTGCGAGAACTCGCCCATAACGTTGCCGTGGTAATCGAGCTTGACGGCGCCGACCTCGATAATCTCGTTACGCAGTCCACGGCGCTGGCGCTGCTTTGGCACCGGCGCAAACTCAAAGTCCAGCACGATCTGGCGCGCAAAGTTCGTCGTATCGATAGCCGAGATACACGGCGTCTTTTCAGCTGACACGGTTGGGCCTTTCTCCGTCAACTGCCGCTCGTTACATAGGCGGCTACATTGCCGTAAGGATAGGCGCCCGTGCGGACACAAAAGCGGGACGCAATGCCACGCGCGCCAGGCATACGCCATGCAGACGGCCCCAAGAGAATCGCCCGCTCTATTCAAATGCCTGAAAAAGATTTAGGCCCGGTGACTTGAATCAGAGGTCATCCCGGGCCCATCAGAGCTCGTAGAGCTCTTGGTTGCTTTGGTCTCGCTCTTCACGGCGCTTATCGAACTTTCCGAGGCACTCAAGCAGCATTCGAAGCAGAAAAAGAGGGGTCGACGCCTCTAAGGCATTGACCCCTTAATCGAAGTAACGGCGCCGCCCAGCTCTTCACTACTTGGGCTGCCGTCGACTTTATTCTACCCACGGGTGCCAGGTTTAACAAATGGATTTTCGGTAACGAGGCCTCGGCAACCGCCGCCTTGATTGGCGACCCATGCTCTGCCACAGGCCGAGGGTTGTCGAAAAGTCGAACATTATAGCTACCCATAATATAGCCAGCTATAACGTCATTCGACGACCGGCGCAAACGCCCGCGCGGACACGAAATGCGCTGCGGTGCCATTGGGGATTATGGGATGCGCTTTCCGCTCGAGGCCTCAACCGGAAACGGCATCCCGGTCTGAAGGTCAAATCCGGGGCGTAGTTTCCGCTTGAAGACCGATTCGGAAAGGTTGTCCCGTTCTGGAGCCAAATACTGGGTCGTAGTTTCCGCCAAGCATGCCATCCGGAAAGCGTGTCCCGTTCTGAGCCTGAATTCTGGGATGAACTTTCCACTGAAGCATCTACTGGAAAATGCATCCCGTTCCGAGGCTTAATTCTGGGATGCACTTTCCGCGGAGAGACTACCGTTTTTCGAAAAAGTACACGTCCCTAAACTTACCAGGTCTTCATAACTTGTTGCCGTTCACAGGAGCCGATCACCGCCCACCGATTCGAATGTAAAAATGTCGCCGAAAACAGGCCATCTACCTGCATGGTTAGATTTTGGTCAGCTTTTGGTCAGTTGGGCGGCAAGTTGCGGCTGATACGTTTTTTGCTACCCAAAAGGAGGCGGTAGCTCATGACCCATTGCAATGACCAACTCATCGACCAACTGCTCACTCAAGCCGAACAAGAGGGGCGCTGTCTGATTCCCCCGAGCACGGCAATCCGAAAAGCGCTCCTTCGGCGCATCGGCAGCGCGGTCGTCTCGCCCATGCCGGGACTGTTCGCGCGCAAAATGCGCTGGGATGAACTCAACCGGGCACAGCGTCATTGCGAGATTATTCGCGCCCTTGCGATCATCCACCCCGATTGGACGTTCTGCTCGTTTTCGGCCGCCTGCCTGCTGGGGCTCGAGGTCTCGTGGCGACATCTGAACGTTGTGCATGTCTGTAGCTCGACAAAGCCGTCGGCTCGCCCGGGCGCGCATATTCAGCGGCATCAGATCGAGCCGGCCGGAGCAATCCGTCTATCCGGCACATCAGTAACGCCGCCCATCCAAACGGCCACAGATTGCCTGCTGCAAACTGGTTTTGCCGACGGCATGCCCATTGCCGATTCGGCGATCTCAAAGCTCGGCCTTGCGCCGGAACAGCTGATGGAGGCCGTTGAGCAACGAGCGACTGCCCGCAATGGTCGCGCGATTCGCACCGCCCTCACAACGCTTCGATATGCCGACGCCCTCGCCGAGAGCGGCGGGGAATCGGTCGCCCGAGCCGTCATGATCGAGACGGGCTTTGCGCCCGACTGGCTTCAATACGAGCTGACGGACCCCTTCGATTCGGCCAAGCCCATACGAACGGACTTTGCCTGGGAGCGCCAGACGCGGGAACTCACACTGGGCGAGCTCGACGGGCTCATCAAATATACCGACCAGACCATGCTGGCCGGACGCACCACCGCCGAGGCGCTCGTTGCCGAACGACAGCGCGAGGCGCACCTATCGCTCTACGGTCACCCTCTGCTGCGCTTTACCATGAGCGAAGTCCGCTCGGCGGGTCTGCTCGCGAAAAAGCTGCAGACGGCAGGCATCCGGCAGACCGCTCTGCCGGCATGGCTCAACGAGGTGGAGTTGTAGGAGCTGTTGAGCTTATGCCCGTCTGCCTGCCAAACCGGGACACACTTTCCGGTTGAAGCTCCAACCGGAAAGTGTGTCCCACTCTGGAGCCGAATTCCGGGATGCGCTTTCCGCCAGAGGCTCTACCGGAAAGCGCATCCCATTCTGAGCATCGATTCTGGGATGTAATTTCCGCCGAGGGCTCCAAGGGGAAACTGCATCCCATTCTGAGCGCTCATTTCGGGACACGCTTTCCGCTCCAAGCAAAAGGCCCCGGCTCACGATGGAGCTGGGGCCAAAGGCGCAGTGTATGCAGTTGGTGTTGAGCGCGGACGGTCCGTCAGCAATGGGCGTCCGCGTTCTACCCTACCCGCGGTGACGGGCGCGGCTGTAGGGCGTATCCACCATGGGCAGATCCGGACGCAGCTTGCCGTCAAATGCGCGATAGGCGTTCTGCACGGCGGGCGCCGTGGGGATCGTTGCGATCTCGCCGATGCCCTTGCCGCCGTATGCCACGGGCAACAGCTCGTCCTTCTCCACGTAAATGGCGTGGATATCCGGAATCTCGGGCGCACGGAACAGCCCGAGCGTACCGTACCTTGCCTGGGGCACGCAGTCCTTGAGCGGCCAGTCCTCGGTAAGCGCATAGCCCATACCCATGAGCACGCCGCCTTCAATCTGACCCTGGATGGAGATGGGATTGACCACCTTGCCGGAATCGTGCGCGGCATAGACCTCGCTCACGCGGCCGTCATCATCCAGAATGACCACATGTGTGGCAAAACCGTAGCAGATGTGGCTCTTGGGGTTGGGAACGTCGGCGCCCAGCTTGTCGGTCGGCTCCAGGTACACGTAGCCAAACTCGCATCCCTCGAGCGCCTTGATGGCGGCCGCGGGATCCTGAGGATGCATACCCTGGCCGGCGACGAGTTCCTGTGTGCGCAGCTGATAGGCGTGACCGTCGTCATACTCGATCTTGACGCCGTCGCCATGCGCACTCACGGGAGCGGCGGGCGCAGACTTGCCGGCCTCGATGTCAAGCATGGCATCGCGCAGCAGGAAGGCGGCACCGCGCACGGCCTCGCCGGTCACGACCGTCTGACGCGAACCAGACGTGGTACCGGAGTCGGGAGCGTTCTCGGTGGAGCACTCGCCGTTGGCAGTGCAGCTCAGCGGCAAACCGCATGCCTCGGCAACGTCCTGCAAAAAGACCGTGTTGCAGCCCTGGCCGATGTCGGACGTGGCGGCGTAGACCACGGCGCGGCCACCCTCGACGCGAATCTTGCAGCGGCCGGCATCGGGCAGGCCCACGCCCACGCCGGCGTTCTTCATGGCGCAGGCGATACCGGCGTGTCCGGGATGCGCGTAATAGGCATCCTTGACCTCGAGCAGCGTCTCCTTAAGCGCCGTGGAGCAGTCGGCAATCTGGCCGTTGGGCAAAACCTCACCCGGCTCGATGGCGTTGCGGTAGCGAATCTCCCACGGATCCAAACCGACCTTCTCGGCCAGCAGGTCGATCAGGCTCTCGAGCGCAAACTCGGATTGGCAAACGCCAAAGCCGCGGTACGCACCGGCGGGCGGGTTGTTGGTGTAGTAGCCAAAACCGCGAATGTCGGTGTTCTGGTACTTGTAGGGACCGACGGCATGCGTGCAGGCACGCTCGAGCACCGGGCCGCACAGCGAAGCGTAGGCGCCGGTATCAAAGTTGATCTCGCAATCCAGGCCGGTAAAGTTGCCTTCGGCATCGCAGCCCAGTGTAAAGGTGCCGTCCATGGCATGACGCTTGGGATGGAACGCGAGCGACTCGGCACGCGTGAGCTTGCACTTCACAGGACGCTGGAGCTTATAGGCAGCAAGCGCGGCCAGGTGCTGGATCGAAACGTCCTCCTTACCGCCAAAGCCGCCGCCCACGAGCATGGTCTCGACGACCACGCGCTCGGGCTCGTTGTCCCAGCCAAACATGTGGGCACACTCTTTGCGCGTGTCGTAGGCACCCTGGTCGGTCGACTGCACCTTGACGCCGTTCTTGTACGGGAAGGCAACGGCGCACTCGGGCTCCAAGAAGGCATGCTCGGTAAAGGGCGTGGTAAAGCGCTGCGTCACGGTGAACGCGCTTTCGGCCAGCGCCTTGGCGGCGTCGCCGCGCGTCACGTGGCGGCTCTGACACACGTTGTCCTTGAGCTCCATCGTGTTGCCGAAGGCAAAGAAGCTGTCGTGCAGGCGCGGGGCGTCGGCAGCCCTGGCCTCGACAATGTTACGCACGGGCTCCAGCGGCTCGTAATCAATCTTTACGAGCTTCTTGGCCTTCTCGAGCGTCGCTTCGTCCTCGGCAACCACCAGCACGATGGCATCGCCCACGCAGCGGGTGATATCGCCCGCCGCGATCATGACGTCCCAGTCCTGGATAAGGTGGCCGACCTGGTTGACCGGCACGTCCTCGGCGCGCAGGATACCCACCACACCGGGCAGGGCCTCGGCCTTGGAGGTATCGATGGAGAGCACACGGGCGCGCGGGTACTTGGAGCGCACGGCGCTGGCATAGGTCAGGCCCGGCTGGTCGATCTCGTCGATGTCGTCGGGGTACTTGCCCTCGCCGAGCACCTTCTTGCGCACGTCGATGCGGAAGGCGCGCTTGCCCACGCCGTAGTCATCGCCGCGCTCCAGATCCTCGTCGATCTGCTTTTCGCCGCGGAGTACCGCAGCGGCCAGCGAGATGCCCTCGATAATCTTTTTGTAGCCGGTGCAGCGGCAGACGTTGCCGCGGATGGCGTACTTGATCTGCTCCTCGGTGGGCTCGGGGTCCTCGGCGATGAGCGCCGCGCCCGCCATGACCATGCCGGGGATGCAAAAACCGCACTGCACGGCGCCCACGGCGCCAAAGGCGTACACAAAGGCCTCGCGCACGTCCTCGGGCAGGCCCTCGACGGTCACGATATTACGGCCGGCGGCAAGAGCGGTGGTCAGCACGCACGCCTTGACGGCCGCGCCGTCCACGTGAATGGTGCAGGTACCGCAGGCGCCCTCGGAGCAGCCGTCCTTGGCGGAATGGATATGCAGGTCGTCGCGCAGGTAGCGCAGCAGCGGTTTGTTTTGGGTCGTTGTGCGCTCCACGCCGTTAACGGTAAAAGTGAATTCCTGTGCCATGGTGATTCCCTTCTACACGCCGGCGGCGATGCCGGTGCGGTCGTGGATGGCGCCATGCGGGCAAACGACGGCGCACATGCCGCACGACAGGCAGTCCGCACCGTCGATGTGGGCACAGTTGTCCTCGATGCGGATAGCGCCGGCAGGGCACTTTTTGGCGCACATGCCGCAACCGATGCAGCTCGTGTCGCAAATCTTGCGGGCGATGGCGCCCTTATCGGTGTTGTTGCAGCGCACCAGGATGTTCTGGTAGCCGGGAACAAAGGCAATCACGCGCTGCGGGCATGCCATGCCGCACAGGCCGCAGCCCGTGCACTTGGAGCGGTCCACGCGGGCGACGCCATCAACCAGTGCGATGGCGCCGTGGGGGCAGGCCGTGACACAGGCGCCACAGCCAATGCAGCCTTCGCTGCAGCGGGCGTCGCCGCCTGCGGAGGCGCAACCGCTTCCGCAGGCAACGTAGGCCACGTTATGTTGAATGGATTTGGCCATAAGAGACTCGCCTATTTCTTAAGGAGATACGGATAGCTGTCGCGCACGGCCTTGATGGTCAGGCGGACGGCCTCGGGCAGACCGGTGTTGACGGCATCGACCGAGACGGTGCGGACCGTGCCGGCGACGCGGACCTTAAAGTGGTCCTCGTCCACGGCCAGGAAGCCCTCGTTCTCGGAGTTCTCCATGTCCTGATCGCTCCAGAACAGGGTGAGCTTGTCCTTGTAGGGACGACCCTCCTGGTAGGGGCAGAACACGGCGCAGTTACCGCACTCGTTGCACATGCCATCGACATGGACGACCTGATGCTTGGCCAGGCCCGGCACCTTAATGGCAACGTTGGCGCGGTTGGGGCACACGTCGCAGCAGACCTCGCACACCGAGCCGCAGCCCAGGCAGCGGGTCTTGGTGCAGTTGCGCTTGTCGCGGCAGAGCGTCCCCTTGCGCTCGTAGCAGGTATCCTCGCGGCCGGCCTGCTCGTTGCAGTCGGCGTACTTGTTAAAGTCCACACCGGCGATGGCTCGGGCGACCTCGGCGGCGTCGGCGATAGCCTCGACCACGGTGGCCGGACCGCGGCGGCAATCGCCGGCAGCCCAGACGCCCTCGACGCCGGTGGAGGTGGCGGCGAGGCGGCCGCGACGGTCGTGCTCAACGCCCGCGGCATCATACAGGCTGGCATCGATGCCCTCGCCCACGGCGCAGATCACCGTGGTGGCGGGAAGCTCGACGGTCTCGCCCGTGGCGACGGGGCTGCGACGGCCGCTTGCATCCGGCTCGCCAAGCTCCATAACGTCGCAGGTCAGCACGGCGCCGTTAAGCGCCTTGGGGGCCAGCAGCTCGCAGAACTCAACGCCATCGGCAAGAGCAAGATCAAGCTCTTCCTCGTCAGCGGGCATCTGCTTCTTGGTGCGGCGATACACCAGGCGCACGTTCTTCACGCCTGCCAGGCGCTTGGCCACGCGGGCGGCGTCCATGGCGGTGTTGCCGGCGCCAATGACCACGACGTCCTCGCCCAGCTCGAGTTTCTCGCCCTTCTTGGCGGCCTCGAGGAGCTCCAGCACATCGAGCTCGGCACCCTCGCCTAGGCCCGCAGAGCCGGGCATCCAGGCACCGGTGGCCACGACCACGTCGGTAAAGCCCTGGGCCTTGAGCTCGTCAATGGACTCCACGCGGGCGTTGAGCTGAACCTTGGCACCAAAGGCCAGGCAAAGCTCGGCGTCGTGGGAGATATCGTCGCTGGCAATACGGAACTCGGGGATCACGTGACGGACCACGCCGCCGAGCGAATCGCGGGCCTCAAAGATAGTGACGGGCACGCCAGCGCGCGTCAGGAAGAACGCCGTCGCCAGGCCGGCCGGGCCGCCGCCGATAACGGCAACGTTGCGCTCGCCGTCGTTGGTGATGGTCTGGGCGCGCAGCTTGGGCAGCACGGCGGTCATGGCCTCGCGGGCGGCCTTGAGCTTGCTGGCGCGGATCTGGGCGCCCTCGGGCTCGTAGAATGCACGCTCGCAGGCACGGCCGCAGGGATGCGGGCAGATGGTGCCGGTAATGAACGGCAGGGCGTTGCGCTCGATGATGATGTTGAGTGCGTCCTCGTAGCGGCCCTCGTCAACAGCCGCCAGATAGGCGGGAATATCCTGCTGGATGGGGCAGCTCGTGCGGCACGGCGTGGTAAAGCAGTCGGAAAGCGGGCTCTTGCCGGCAACCTTGCGGTCGGGCAACGGGCGCAGCGGCTTCTTGTAGAGCGGGTTGGTGAGCGAGTCGGTCTGGATCGCGGTCACGGCCTCGAGCGAGACGCCCGCGAACGGCTTGCCGTCCAGATCGGTAAACTCGCCGGCCATCTGGCTAAAGCGCTCGTAGCCGCCGGGCTTGAGCACGTCAGTCGCCAGGGTGACGGGCCAAATGCCGGCATCGTACAGGGCACGGATGTTGTAGACCGTGGCACCGCCGGAGTAGCTGATGCGCAGCTTGCCATCGAACTGCTCGGTAATGCGGCGGGCGGCCTCGATGGTCAGCGAGAACAGCGAACGACCGGACATGTACATCTCGGTGGAGGGCAGCTCGTTCCTCGTCACGTCGACGGGGAACGTGTTGGTCAGCTTGACGCCAAACTCCAGGCCGCGCTCGGCGCACAGGGCAATCAGGCGCTCGAACATGGGCACGGCGTCGGCCCACTGCAGGTCCTCGCGGAAGTGCGTGTCATCGAAGACGATGTAGTCAAAGCCCAGCTCGTTCAGGCGCTGGCGGGCAAACTCATAGCCCAGCAGCGTGGGGTTGCACTTGATGTAGGTGTTGAGGCCCTTTTCGGTAATCAGATAGGTCGCGATGCGCTCGATCTCCGCCGGCGGGCAGCCATGCAGCGTGGACTCGGTGATGGAGTTGGACACGCGAGCCGGGATGGACTCGACAAACGCGGCGTCGACATGCTCAAACTTGTCCAGGTTGGCGAGCGCCCATGCGCGGCACTCATTCCAGACGTCAGAGCCGCTGGCGTCCTTCATACCCTCTATGTAGGCGTCGACCTTGGGGCTCTTAATACCCTCGAGGTCATAACCCACGGACATGTTGAAGACAAAGCCGTCCGGGCTGCCCAGACCGTACTCGCGAGCGATCAGGTGGCAGGCGAACCATGCCTTCACGTACTCGGCAAAGGCCTGCGGAACCTCGAGCTCGGTCGACCATTCGCAGTTGTAGCACTCGTCCTGAGCCACAATGCAGGGCTTGTTGACGCACTTGGAGAGCTCCTCGCCGTCCATAACCTGGACGGTCTTGAGCTCAAAGAAGCGGGAACCGGCCACGTAGGATGCCACGATGTTCTGGGCCAGCTGCGTATTGGGACCGGCGGCCGGGCCAAACGGAGTCTCGATGCGCTCGTCAAAAATGGGAAGCGCGCCCTCCTGGTTGGCCGTGACCATCTTGCGCACGCCAAAGATGGCGTCCTGGGTCTTGTGCTCCTCGATGATCCAGTTCATCAGCTGCGAAAACGGGATCGGCCTCATGATGTCGCTCATAGTGAGCTCCTCTCTGTAACGCCCGGCGAGACCGCGCGGCGGGCGCAAATACGGTGTAGCGCTAGCACAGCGCCGGCGACCCCGCGGAGGTCGCCTATACGCGCGTCGGATGCGGCGAAACATCCGACGCGCGCGAATCTACTTGTAATTAGTAGGCGCGATCGTTGAGCGTGCTCCAGAGCTTCTTGGACTCGGCCATGGTCCACGCGTTGATCTTGTCCTCATCAATGCCAACGAACTCGCGATCCTTGTACAGGACGCGGCCGTTGATGATGGTGGTGCGGCAGTTTTTGCCCATCATGCCAAAGAGCATGTGGCCGTCAATGTTCTCCTCGCTCAGCGGCGTAAAGGGCTTGTAGTCCATAACGATGACGTCGGCGGCGGCGCCGGGCTCAAGCACACCGAGCTTGCAATCGAAGTACTTGCTGGCCATCTTGGCGTTATTCTCGAACAGCATGGTCATGGCCTCGCACCAGCCCACATTGGGCATGGCTGCGTTGTGGCGCTGAATGATCAGGAAGACCTTGAGGCTCTCGAGCATATCGTGGGTGTAGGCGTCGGTGCCCATGCACACGGGGATGCCGCGGCGGAAGAACTCGAGCACGGGGGCGCAGCCCACGGCGTTGCCCATATTGGATTCGGGGTTGTTGACGAGCCAGGTACCGGACTCCTTGACGATATCCATCTCGGCAGGCGTCACGTGGATGCAGTGGCCGAGCATGGTGTCGGGACCCAGCAGGTTGTGCTGCAGCAGGCGCTCGACGGGGCTGATGCCACCACGGTTGAGGCGGGAGTCCCACACGTCATTCATGCCCTCGCACACATGGATGTGGAAGCCGGTCAGGCCGTTGTTGGCCTCGGCCATCTTGTCCATGGTCTCGTCCGAAAGCGTAAAGGTGGCGTGACCGCCAAACATGGCGGCGATCATGTGGTTGTCGTTATCGCGACGCTCCTTGGCGGCCCACTGGGCAAATTCGGCGTTCTCGGCAATGGCCTGGTCGCATTTTTCCTGACCGCGGCGGTCGGAGACCTCGTAGCACAGGCACGAACGCATGCCCAGCTCCTGCGCGGCATCCTTAATGGCAAAGAGGCTGCCCGGAATCTCGCAGAAGCTCGCGTGGTGATCGAAGATCGTGGTGACGCCATCGCGGATGGAGTCCAGAATCGTGGCATAGGCGCTGGCCTTGGTGCCGTCGAGCGTCAGGTTGTCGTCGATCTTCCACCACTGCTGCTCAAGATTCTCCAGGAAGTTGGTGGGGTTGCAGCCCTTAATGGCAAGGCCGCGGGCCAGACCCGAGTAGATGTGGGTGTGGCAATTGATGAGTCCAGGCATGATGAGGTTGCCCTGGGCATCGACGTACTCGGCATCCGGGTACTTGGCCTTGAGCTCGCACTCGGGGCCCACTTCGACGATCGTATCTCCGTCAATGGCGACCGCACCGTTTGGAATGAACGGGGTCTGAGCGTTGCGGGTAAAGACGGAACCGTTAGCGACCAGAAGCATGAATGCTCCCTTCAACATCAGGGGCGGGGTTTGACACCTCTGACATGGCGGAAGTGCGAAGCGCCGGCCTACACCGGAAACGGGCCCTCTCCCGTCAACGCTTCACCAAAGGGACAAACCCTTTGAAGTGCGGGTTGGTGGCGCCAGTAAGTGGGGGGGGGGGGGGTGGGGG
>CABTZM010000042.1 GCA_902489295.1 uncultured Collinsella sp. | reverse complement strand
GGCACCTTTGTGGTGGTTTTACCGCAGGTGCGGGTGCCTTTCGGGTTTGCAACAGAACTTAAGCCTTCCTAAAAGATTGCGTTCTCATACACGTGCGCCCGCATATTGGGGTACAACTCAACGTGAACAATGATGGCCCGCCACATGTTTGGCGGGCCTTTGGTTATTAGACGAAAGGATCGCAGCTATGAGCGAGAACGATTCCCAGCGTCCCCAGGACGCGGGCAACGCCGGCGAGACTCAGCAGCAGCCGCGCGTACAGGTGGAGTCGACGCCTGCCGGTGGCAACAGCATTCCCTATGTGCAGGCCTACGACACGCAGACCGGCAAGCCGCTGGGCAGCCAGCAGGTCGTGAACAAGCACACGGTGGTCAAGACCAAGACCAAAAAGCTGCCGATCTTCATTACGGCACTCGCCGGCTGCGCCTGCGGCGCCCTGCTGGTCATCGCGCTTATCATGAGCGGCACGCTCGATATCGGCGGCGGCAAGAATGCGGTGACGGCGGGCGCTTCGGGTTCTTCGACGCAAAAGATTACGATCGACTCCGAGGCCACCACGCTGGCCGGGGCCGTTTCCGCCAAGGCGCTGCCTTCGGTTGTTTCCATTACCGCTACATCGAGCGGCAGCCAGAGCAATACGCTTTCGCAGTCTGCCGACGAGTCGAACAGCTCGGGCAGCGTCGGCTCGGGCGTGGTGCTCGACACCGAGGGCCACATCCTTACCAACAACCACGTGGTCGACGGCTATGACCAGTACGTGGTGACCATGGACGACGGCACCACCTATGAGGCCGAATTCGTGGGCAACGATGCCTCGAGCGACCTTGCCGTCATTAAGCTCAAGGATGCCGACGCCTCCAAGCTCACCCCGATCGAGATCGGTGACTCCTCCAAGCTCAACGTGGGCGAGTGGGTCATGGCGATCGGCTCGCCGTTCGGCAACGAGCAGTCCGTCTCCACGGGTATCGTCTCGGCGCTGTATCGCTCCACGGCCATGAGCTCTACCAGTGGCAACACCATCTATGCCAACATGATTCAGACCGATGCCGCCATCAACCCAGGCAACTCCGGTGGCGCGCTCGTCAACGACAACGGCGAGCTCGTGGGCATCAACTCGCTCATCGAGAGCTATTCGGGCTCCAGCTCGGGCGTTGGCTTTGCCATTCCGGTCAACTACGCCAAGAACATCGCCGACCAGATCATCGACGGTAAGACGCCGGTTCATCCGTACCTGGGCGCCACGCTTTCGAGCGTCAACGCGCTCAACGCCCGCACCAACAAGCTGAGCACCGATAGCGGTGCGTATGTGGCAAGCGTTGTCGAGGATGGTCCTGCTGCCAAGGCCGGCATTCAGGAGGGCGACGTCATCACCAAGCTGGGCGCCGACGAGATCACGAGTGCCGACGGCCTGATCATCGCACTGCGTAGCCACGAGGTGGGCGAGAAGGTCGAGATCACGCTCATGCGTGGCAAGGACGAGAAGAAGGTCACCGTCGAGCTGGGCTCCGACGAGGAGCTGCAGAACCAGCAGCAGGACGACAGCTCGACTGACACCGGCAACGGCGGCATCACCGACGAGCAGCTGCGCCAGTACCTGGAGGAGCTGCTGGGCCAGCAGGGTCAGGGTCAAGGCCAGGGTCAGGGTTACGGCCAGGGATTCTAGCGAGCCGTTTCGCACACATTAAAGCCAGAGGGGCTGTCCCGCCATGCGCGAGACAGCCCCTCTTTCCATAATGATCCCCCGGGGACGGAGGAAAACGGATCATTTTGAGCTGGCGAGCAGCTTTGTTCGGAAGGGCCTGGACAGTTAGTTCAGATACGTATAAATCTGGGGCAGTCTGGGATGTGTTTTGAGCTGTTTTGGGATTGAGATAGAGCTTGAATGGGTGTTTCAAAGGGAGAGCGGGACGTTTACATGGTCTCTAGAAGTCCAAATTAGCTGAAATAGGGCTATTCGTGTCCGATCTGGCTCGCAGATTTATACGTATCTGAACTAACTGTCCACCCCGATCCGACGGCTGCCGATTCGGTGCGGTTTGAGACCGCTATTCGGCCCCATCGCGACCGGTGGTACTCTTGTATCCGTTTGAAATCGAGCGAAGGAGTGCCGCTATGGAGCAATCGAGCCTGTTTGGTGACGGCGTGGACATCGATACCGAAACGCCCACGAGCGCGGATGCCACCGCACCGACCGATGCCCGCGCCAAGGCTGCGGCGCGCGCGGCAGAGCTGCGCCACGAGCTCGACTACCATGCCTATCGCTACTACATGCTCGATGCGCCCGAAATCACGGACGCCGCCTTCGACAAAATGCTCGTTGAACTGCAGGAGATCGAGGCGGCCTATCCCGACCTGGTGACGCCCGACAGCTATACCCAGCGCGTGGGCGGCTACGTGAGCGAGCAGTTTACGCCGGTCACGCACATGGCACGCATGTATTCCATGGACGATGCCATGGACCTGGACGAACTTGACGCGTGGCTCCAGCGCACCGAGGATGCCCTCGGTGCCGGCAGCGTCACCTATACCTGCGAGCTTAAGATCGACGGCCTGGGCGTGGCCCTTACCTACCAAAACGGCACCTTTGTACGCGCGGCCACGCGCGGTGACGGTACAACGGGTGAGGATGTGTCGCTCAACGTGCGCACCATCAAGGATGTGCCCATGCACCTGTCCGAGCCGGCGCTCGCCCACATGGGCGTCGACCGCGAGCGTACCATCGAAGTACGCGGCGAGGTCTATATGCCCAAGGGCAGCTTTGTTCGTCTGAATGAAGAGGCCGATGCCGAGGGCCGCGACCCCTTCGCCAACCCGCGCAACGCCGCTGCCGGATCGTTGCGCCAGAAGGATCCCAAGGTCACGGCACGCCGCGACCTGGCCACCTTTATCTACGCCATTGCCGATACCGATCCGCTGCACGTCCACAGCCAGCGCGAATTTCTCGACTGGCTGCGCAGCGCCGGCTTCAGCGTCAACCCCAACGTGGCCCGCTGCGCCACGCCGGCTGAGGTTCACGAGTTCTGTGCCCAGGCACTTGAGCACCGCGGTGACCTGGACTACGACATCGACGGCGTAGTCGTAAAGGTCGACAGCTTCCAGCAGCAGCTCGACCTGGGCTTTACCGCTCGCGCACCGCGCTGGGCTATTGCCTTTAAGTTCCCGCCCGAGGAAAAGCAGACCGTCCTGCGCGAGATTCGCATCCAAGTGGGCCGCACCGGTGTGCTCACGCCGGTCGCCGAGTTCGACCCGGTCACGGTTGCCGGCTCTACCATCGCGCGCGCAACGCTGCACAACATCGACGAGATCCGTCGCAAAAACGTGCGCGAGGGCGATACCATCATCGTGCACAAGGCGGGCGACGTGATCCCCGAGGTCGTGGGTCCCGTGCTCGACAAGCGCCCTGCCGATTCGGCCGACTGGCACATGCCCGAGGTCTGTCCCGTGTGCGGCAGCCCCGTGGTCCACGAGGACGGCGAGGTCGCCTACCGCTGCGTCTCCATCGACTGCCCTGCGCAGCTCAAGGAGCGCCTGCTCCATTGGGTGAGCCGCGGCTGCATGGACGTCGACGGCCTGGGCGACGAGATTGTCGACAAGATGATCGCCGCCGGGCTGATCCACGATGTCGCAGACTTCTACCAGCTCACGGTCGACGACATCGCCGGCCTGGACACGGGCCGCGTGTACGCCAGCTCCAACAGCAAAAAGGGCGTCAAGAAGGGCGATCCCATTCCGGTGGGCCTCAAGACGGCCGAGAAAATCATCGCCGAGCTCAACAAGTCCAAGAGCCAGCCGCTCGGTCGCGTGTTGTTTGCCCTGGGCATCCGCCACGTGGGCAAGAGCGTGGGCGAGGTCATCGCCGAGCGATTCCTGTCGATTGACAAGCTCATCTTGGCGAGCGAAGAGGACATCGCCGAGTGCGAGGGCATCGGTCCCAAGATTGCGGCGAGCGTCAAGCAGTTCCTGGCCGTGCCCGAGAACCTTGCCGTGCTGGAGCGCCTGCGCCAGGCGGGCCTGTCGCTCGAGGTCGATTTGGGCGCTGCGCACGCGCAAGCCGCAGCCGACGCTGGCGTGGCAGGCGAGCTTGCCGACGCACAGCCACTCGCGGGTCTGACCTTCGTGCTCACCGGCACGCTCGTCAACCGCACGCGCGACGAGGCGGGTGCGGCGCTCAAGGTGCTCGGCGCTAAGGTTTCGGGCAGTGTGTCAAAGAAGACGAGTTATCTGGTCGCCGGCCCCAAAGCGGGCTCAAAGCTTACCAAGGCCGAGCAGCTGGGCGTGCCCGTGCTAGATGAGGACGCGCTCGAGCAGATCCTGGCGACTGGTCAGGTACCCCAGGCTTAGTGCATCAATAGTCAAATTGAAGAACCGCCCGGAAGCACGATGCCTTCCGGGCGGTTCTTACTTTGCTGGGGCAACCGGCACCGTGACCTGCGTCACGTAGGTTGTGGGGTCGTGGCTGATGATACCGTCGATGAGGGCGATTTCGCGTCGCCTCGCTACGCCACCAGCTTGTCAAAAGCCCCGCGCCGGTTGAGCACGGTAAATGCAATCACGCAGATGACCGCCGACAGAATCGATCCGCACGGCGAGGCGATGCCCATGGGAAACAACGTATCGGAATAGGCGTTCGACAGCAGCCATGCACCGGGCACGCGAATGAGTGCCACAGCCAGCACGTTATGCGCAAAGCCGATGTAGCTCTTGCCATACGCGGCGAAAAAGCCACTAAAGCAAATGTGGATGCCGGCAAAGATTGCGTCGAAAATATAGCTGCGCATATAGCCGGTACCGGCCGCGACCACCGCGGCGTCCTTGGCAAAAAAGCCGATAAACGCTGGTGCCACCAGCCACATCAGCACCGTGACCAGGCAGCCGTACACCACCGAGATGGTCATGGCATCCTTGAGCACCTGACGCGCGCGGTCGCCCTTGCCCGCGCCGGCGTTTTGCGCCGTGAGCGCGCTGACGGTGGCGCCCATGGAGCTCGGCACAATGAACAAAAAGCTGATCATCTTCTCGACCAGGCCCACGGCGGCGGCGTCGACCAGGCCGCGGTGGTTGGCGATGACGGTGATGAACATAAATGCCACCTGGATGCAGCCGTCCTGCACGGCCACGGGCACGCCGATCTTAAGAATGCTACCGAGCACTTCGGGCTGGGGGCGCAGGTCGCTGCGCTTAACGTGGATGTTCGTGCGACGGCTTTTGAGCCACACGAGCGCGAGGGCAACGCTGGCCGTCTGGGCGATTACCGTGCCGAGCGCCGCGCCCACGGGGCCGAGTCCCATGTGGCCGATAAACAGAAAATCAAGCGCGATATTAATGATGCACGCCACGCCGATCACGTACATGGGCGAGCGCGAATCGCCCAGCCCGCGAAAGATGGCCGAAAGAATGTTGTACGCGGCGATAAAGGGAATGCCGATAAAGCAGATACGCAGGTAGGAGGCAGTGCCTTCGACCGCTTCGGCCGGCGTGCCAATGAGTGCCACAATCTGCGGACACAGTGCGAGCAAGATGGCTGCCAGCACCACCGAGACGCCCATAAAGAGCGTGATGGTGTTGCCGATGGCAGCCTCGGCGCGGTCGAAGCGGCGCGAACCCACGGCGTGGCCGACGATGACCGTCGTTCCCATGGCCAGGCCCACGAGCGTCACGGTAATGATATAGAGCGTCTGCGCGCCGTTGCCCACGGCGGTGATGCCGGCGGCGCCGCTAAACTGCCCCATCATGTACAGGTCGGCCATGCCGTAGAGCATCTGCAAAAAGTACGAGAGCATATAAGGCAGGGCAAAGACCGCGATGGTCTTAAGGACGTTGCCGCGTGTGAGGTCGTGTTCCATGGGCGGGGCTTTCTGGCTTGGTCTGTTTACGTACCAGTGTAGTGAAAACCCTACAACGATTGTAGAGTCAAGGTTTGTGTTGGCGGCGGGGAGAAAAAAGTCACGCTCGCGTTCATTTCCAATTGAATACAGGGGCGCGTCCTGCGAGCTTGGTGCCTGCGCCAACCTTACAGAAATCGATTTCGGAACACTTGACACCGCCGCACGGCGCGCCATAATACGTGGGTTTGCGAACAACGTTTGATGGGGGATGAACCTGCGTGCGCAATCTCAAGATTCTGTTTTCCTATCTGGGGGCATATCGCCGCGATGCCATACTCGGTGTGTTCTTTGTGACGGCCGAGACGGCGCTCGAGCTGTTTATCCCGGTCATCATGGCAAATATCATCGATGTGGGCGTGCCCGCGGGCGACATCAACTACATGCTGTTGCAGGGTGCGTATATGCTGGTGTGCGCCGCATGTTCGCTGGCACTTGGCTTGGGCTATGCGCGCACGTCTGCTCGCGTTGCCTCGGGGCTGGGCGCTAACTTGCGTGAGGCCGAGTATCGCAAGATCCAGACGCTCGCTTTTGGCAATCTGGACAACTACGACGCCAGCTCGCTCGTCACTCGCATGACCACCGACATCACCGTGATTCAAAACGCCGTAGGTAACGGCTTCCGCCCCATGGTGCGCGGGCCGGTAAATCTGGTCATGGGCCTCGTCTACGCTTTTGCGCTCTCGCGCGAGCTCGCGGCGGTCTTTGCCGTCATTCTGCCGATGCTCGCCATCGTGCTCGGTATCATTACCGTGCGCGTGAGCCCGCTCTACCGCCAGCTGCAGACCTCGATGGACCATCTCAACGGTGTGGTGCAAGAGGATCTTACCGCCGTACGCGCCGTGAAGGCTTACGTGCGCGCCGAGCACGAGTGTGACAAGTTCGACACCGTCAATACCGAGCTCGCCGGCACTGCGACGAAGACCTTTGGCAACGCGGTGCTCAACCTGCCGGTGTTTCAGCTGTCGATGTACGTGGCTGCGCTCTCCATCCTGTGGATTGGCGGCCGCATGATTCTCGCCGGCAAGCTGGGCGTGGGCTCGCTCACGGGCTTTATGAGCTACGTGCTGCTGATCATGAATTCGCTCATGATGATTTCCAACGTGTTTTTGCTGCTCACGCGCGCTCTTACGAGTGTGGGCCGTATCGCAGAGGTGCTCGATGAGGAGCCCTTTATCGCCAACCCCGCGGGAGACCTCGCGATTGCGGCGCCAGCGGACGGCAGTATCGAGTTTCGCGACGTTTCCTTTAAATACCGCGCGGATGCAGCTGAGGATGTGCTCGAGCATATCGACCTTCGCATCGAGAGCGGCTCGACGGTGGGCATCCTCGGCGGCACGGGCTCGGGCAAGAGCTCGCTTGTGCAGCTGATTGCGCGCCTGTACGACGCCACCGAAGGCGCCGTGCTTGTGGGCGGACGCGACGTGCGCGACTACGACCTCGCCGCCTTGCGCGACGCTGTGGGCATTGTGCTGCAAAAGAATGTGCTGTTTACGGGTACCGTGCGCGAGAACCTGCAGTGGGGCAATCCGCAGGCGTCGGACGATGAACTCCTCGCGGCTTGCCGCGCGGCGTGCGTGGACGAGTTCCTTGATCGCATCGGCGGGCTGGACGGCGAGTTGGGCCAAGGCGGCGCTGGTGTTTCGGGTGGCCAGAAGCAACGCCTGTGCATCGCGCGCACGCTGCTCAAGCATCCGCGCGTGCTCATTTTTGATGACTCCACCAGCGCGGTCGATATGGCGACCGACGCTAAGATTCGCGAGCACATCGCTCGGATCCCCGATACGACCGTGCTCATCATCGCCCAGCGCATCGCGAGCGTCATGGATGCCGATCGCATTGTGGTGTTGGACGACGGTCGTGTCCACGGCGTGGGCACGCACGAGGAGCTGCTGGCGGGCGACAACATCTACCAGGAGATTTACGCCTCGCAGATGGAGTTTGCGGGGAACACGGACGCCGGCGACGGCAGCGACGATGGTTGCGCGAATGATCCGTTTTCCTCCGTCCCCGGAGGATCGCCCTTGGAAGGGGGTAAGCGCCATGCCTAAGACCGCAGCCCAAGCACGCCCGGCCGACCTCAAGCGCACGGTGCGCCGCTTGCTCTCCTACATGGGGCATGCCAAGTTCTCGTTGCTCGCGGTGGGTGTGCTCGCCTCCGTCGCCGCCATCGCGAGCCTCGCCGGCACCTACATGGTGCGCCCCATCGTTAACGGTTTGGCCATGGGCGGGGAGGGACTGCTCGCCAGGCAGGTCGTCCTGACGGCGATCATCTACGCCGCGGGCGTGCTCTCGGCCCTGGGCTACTCACAGATCATGGTGCGCGCGGCCCAACGCGTGGTGTCCGATATTCGCCGCGACCTGTTCGCGCACATCCAGACGCTGCCGCTCAGTTATTTTGACAGCACGCGCTCGGGTGACATCATGAGCTTTTTCACCAACGACGTCGACACCGTCTCCGAGGCGCTCAACAACAGCTTTGCCAACTTGATTCAGGCCGCCATTCAGGTTGTGGGCACCACGGCCATGCTCATCATCCTTAACTGGCAGCTCACGATTATCACACTCGTGTGCGATGCGGCCATTGTGCTGTATGCGCGCTACTCGGGCGCGCGCTCTAAGCGTTTCTTTGCCGCCCAGCAGGCATCGCTTGGCGACCTGGATGGATATATCGAAGAGATGGTCTCGGGCCAAAAGGTCATCAAGGTCTTTAACCGCGAGGCAGCGAATGTCGCCGGCTTCACCTGCCGCAACGACGAGCTTCGCCGCACCGGCACCGCCGCCGTGAGCTATGCCAACTCCATGGTGCCCATGACCGTCGTGATTGGCTACGTCAATTATGCCATCGTCGCCGTGGCGGGCGGCATGCTCTGCATCAAGGGGCTCGCCGACGTGGGCGCGCTCGCGAGCTACCTGGTCTTTGTGCGCCAGGCGGCCATGCCCATCAACCAGTTTACGCAGCTTAGCAACTTCTTGCTCAACGCGTTGGCCGGTGCCGAGCGCCTGTTTGCGGCTATGGACCTTAAGCCCGAGGTGGACGAGGGCTGCGTGGAGCTGGTGCAGACGGGCGACGCCGCGTGGGCATGGAAGATTCCCGAGGGCCAGGGCGTGGGCGTCTACGGGCACCTGCATGACGTGGCAGCCGTTGATGAGTCGGGCCGCGCGGTGGCCGCCGACGGCACCGAGCTCACGTGCGGCTTGGTCCCGCTTGCCGGCGACGTGCGCTTCCATGCCGTGGACTTTTCCTACGTGCCGGGCGCCCGCGTGCTCACGGACCTCAACCTGTTTGCCAAGCCGGGGCAAAAGATTGCGTTTGTGGGCTCCACGGGCGCCGGCAAGACGACCATTACCAACCTCATCAACCGCTTCTACGAGGTCGATGACGGCGAGATCACGTACGACGGCATCGACGTCAAGCACATTGCCAAGGCCAGCCTGCGCGGGTCGCTCGGCATTGTGCTGCAGGACACGCACCTGTTTAGCGGCACCATTGCGCAGAACATTCGCTTTGGCAAGCTCGACGCGACCGACGAGGAGGTGCGCGCCGCTGCCGAGGCAGCCTGCGCCGACTCGTTTATCCGCCGCTTGCCTAGAGGGTACGACACACCGGTCACGGCCGACGGCGCCAACCTGTCGCAGGGCCAGCGCCAGCTGCTCGCCATCGCGCGCGTGGCCGTGGCCGATCCGCCGGTGCTCATCCTGGATGAGGCCACGAGCTCCATCGACACGCGCACCGAAAAGCTCATCGAGCGCGGCATGGACCGCATCATGCGCGGCCGCACCACGTTTATGATCGCGCACCGCCTGTCCACGGTCCGCGACGCCGACGCCATCATGGTCCTCGAACACGGCCGCATCATCGAGCGCGGCACGCACGAAGAGCTGCTCGCCCAGCACGGCGAGTACTGGCAGCTGGCGCATGGGTTAAAAGAGTTGGATTAACCCGTTCGAGCACGATGCTTTGACCCCTCCGTGCCCCTCACCTCGCCTCAAACCATCACAACATTCGACGTTTTTTGCCAAAAACGGGAAAAGCATCGAATGTTGTGATAGTTTTTCTGCCACTCGACCGGGTGGAATCGCTTTCTTGCGCACGAAGGTGTGCGGACCCGTGGGCGGGGGAATAAGGTTGGTTATCCGACTCCATTGGAGGGCTCATGGACCTGCCGATCGTCCTGTCCCATAAGACTGCCTGGCTGTACCACAACGTGGCGCGCCCGTCCGAGCCGCTCTCGCGAGCAAGCAGCCTATACGATGAGGACTCGCTTGCTAACGAGGCGGAGCCGACCGCGAGCCTGCCCAAATTGGGGCTCGATGCCAAGGGACTGAGGGCTTCAACGGCAGCCGGGATCGTTACCGACTATCTGGTTGCGCTTGGTATTCCACGAGAAGAGCTCGATCATATCGACACGCTCGTCAACTTTGATTTTGAGCGCTCGACGCCGGCTGGATTTAGGTGCCACGTGTTTGGGGCGCCGGTACCTCCAGGCCATCTTATCGAGGTGGCAGAGGGCCTTCTGGTGGTTGATGAGGCCATGTGCTTTGTCCAAGCGGGTTCGTGGATGAGCGAGCCCGAGCAGCTGGAATATGGCTACGAAATCTGTGCCCGATACCATTTGAACCATCTGTCGACAGGCGAATATATCGAGATGGGGCAGAGGTATACCGTTGCCGATTTGATTGCCTATTGCAATGAGAACCGATCTCGTCAAGGGGCTATACGCGCGGCCGCCGTGCTCAAGCGCGTGCACGATGGCGCGCGGTCGCCCATGGAGACGGTCACCGCAATCATGGTCGTAGCAAAACGTTCCCAGGGAGGGCTGGGATACGCCAAGATCGAGCTCAACCATCGGGTCGATGTTCCCAACGAGTTCAAGTATCTCGCTAAGGCCGGGTATTTCGAGATCGACGTATATGCGCCTGCGAGCGGTACGGGGATTGAATACAACGGCTCGGACCATCTTGATAAACAGCGCAGCGCGTCGGATGCGGAGCGTATGACCGTGCTGAGCGCGCTGGGCTTTAGGATGATCGTCCTCACCGGGACTCAGTTTGCCCACCAGCTGCAATTGCACCGGGCGATGAACGCCATCGCGCTCGCTATGGGCCTTAAGTGCGACCGAAGCGAGGTGTTCCAGAAACGTCAGAACGACCTGCGAGAATTCGTGATTCGGCACTGGGACGGCGGTCTTTAGGGGCGCTTTGGTCCTTCTACGGGGTGCCGTGGGCAGGCAAACCATCACAACATTCGACGTTTTTTGCCAAAATCGGGAAAAGCATCGAATGTTGTGATGGTTTGTATGCTGAGGATGGGCTTGGAAAGTCCGTTTTGCTCGAAGCGACCTGTCCTGTCGTACGGGTGTCGGCATGATTCTCTCGTGGGGTATTATGTTTTCCGAAGAATAAAACGCCGCGTGAGGGGAGGGCTGCGTGGACGGGCACGTGCAACATGACGGTTTTGGCCGCGATATCAACTACCTGCGCATTGCCGTTACCGACAAGTGCAATTTCCGCTGCATCTATTGCATGCCGGCCGATGGCGTGGCGCCCCGCGCGCACGACGAGCTGCTCAGCGCCGAGGAGATCGCCCGCTTTGTGCGCTTGGTGGCGGGGGAGGGCATTCGCCGCGTGCGCCTGACGGGCGGCGAGCCGCTGGTCAGCCGCCGTATTATCCCGCTCATTCGCGACATTCGCGCGATTCCGCTGATCGAGGACATCTCGCTTACCACCAACGGCGCCCTGCTACCCAAGCTGGCGCCGCAGCTCAAAGACGCCGGGCTTAACCGCGTCAACATCTCGCTCGACACACTCGATCCTACGCTCTTTGGAAAGATCACACGCCTGGGTCGACTCGAGCAGACCATGGCGGGCATCGACGCGGCGCTTGCCTGGGGCTTTGAGCCTGTTAAGGTCAACTGCGTTGTAGTGCGTCGGCTCAACCAGGACGTGGCGGCCCTCGCGCGCCTGACCGTCGACCGCCCTATTCACCTGCGCTTTATCGAATACATGCCCATCGGCGATGAGCACACGAGCTCGCATTGCGCCGTGGACCCGCACGCGCCCACGCTCAATCCCGAGTTGTGGGACGCGAGCGATACCGTACCGAGCGACGAGCTGCGGGCGCGCATCAATGCCGGCGCCGCTGCGGCTGGCCTGGGCGAGCTTGAGCCGCTCGACATCAACGACGCTCCTGCCGGTGCGGGCCCCGCGCGCTACTGGCGCTTCCCGGGCGCGGCGGGCACGGTCGGTTTCATTAGCGCCATGTCCAACCATTTTTGCGCGAGCTGCAACCGTTTGCGCTTGACGGCCGACGGCAGCGTGCGTCCCTGCCTGTTCAGCGATGCCGAGTATTCGGTCCGCGAGGTGCTGCGCCGTGGTGATGATATGCAGGTACTTTCGATTTGGCGCGATGCCGTGGCCCACAAACCGCAGGAACACGCGATAATTGAGGGCACGCAACGATTTATGTCCCAAATCGGAGGATGATCATATGGCCAAGAGCAGGTACGCCGATGCCACCAAGGCCGCTCGCAGGGCCGCGATGTCTGCCCACAAAGCTGCGGCAGCCAGCAAAGATACTACGTCCGAGCAGGGCGTAACGACGCCTGCTGACGCGGTCGCCGAGCCCGCCCGCGACGCCCGCCGCGACGAACTGACGCACGTGGACGCCAAGGGCGAGGTGCGCATGGTCGACGTGTCCGACAAGGCCGAGACGCACCGCATCGCCATCGCCGAGGGCACCATCCTCATGCATCCCGAGACGCAGGCCATGGTGCTGCAGGACCGCGCCAAAAAGGGAGACGTGCTCGCCTGTGCGCGCGTGGCGGGCATCATGGCCATCAAGCGCACGAGCGACATCATCCCCATGTGCCATCCGCTGCTCATTACCAAGAGCAAGTGCGACATTGCGCCCATCGCTGCGGCGGGGACGCCGGGCGATGACGTGCCCGAGGGCTGGGCGCCGGCGCGCGCGGACGGGCAGGTTGGCTTTCACGTACTGGTTACGGCCGGCGTGACGGGCAAGACGGGTATTGAGATGGAGGCCCTGACCGGCGCGAGTGCCGCGTGTCTGACCATCTACGACATGTGCAAGGCCGTCGATCGCGGCATGGAGATCGTCGACGTGCGCCTGCTGCACAAGGAGGGCGGCCGCTCGGGCGTGTGGGACCGCGCAGAGCGTCAGGCCGCTGTCGTTAAGGCCGTGGCCGCTGATGGTGCCGCGCCCGCGAGCGCGTCCGTCGCCGTCGCGCCTGCAGCTCCCACTCCAGCCGTCCCCGCGATTGCGTTTATCGGCTACCAAAACTCGGGCAAGACCACACTCGTCGAGAAGGTTATCGCCGAGCTCACACGCCGCGGCCTGCGCGTGGGTTCGCTCAAGCATCATGGGCACCACGGCTTTGATATCGATGTACCCGCTAAGGACACCTGGCGCCATCACCAAGCCGGATCCAAGCATGTGGGGCTCATCTGCGCCACGCGCTGGGCGGAGTACGCCGACACGCGCGAGGAGGACGAGATGCCCGCGCGCGAGCTGCTGTCGCGTTACAACGATGTCGACGTGGTGATCATCGAGGGCTACAAGACCGAGGGCTTCGACAATATCGTGGTCGCGCGCTCCGGTGTCGACCGTCTGCGCGGCAAGAGCTCGCTCGAACTGGTCGATGGCCACACGCTGGCCCTTGCCTGCAACGAAGCCCTGGCGCGTCAGGCCTTCGATGCCGGCTTTGCAACCAGAGTCATCAACATCAACGACGCCCGAGCCATCTGCGACCTGATCCAAGACCATCTTTTGGCTTGACGCTGCGCCGGCCCCAAGCACCCCATCTCGCCCCTCAAACCGTCGCTCGCGTACCAAAGTACGCGTCGCTCCTCTTTCGGGGCGACCTGGGGCACTCGGAACCGGCTCGCTATGCTGCCATATCATTGGGCCACCACAGACAGGCACCTTTGTGGTGG
>CABTZM010000041.1 GCA_902489295.1 uncultured Collinsella sp. | reverse complement strand
GCCACAAAGGTGCCTGTCCCCTTTGTGGCGGTATTTGGCAGGTTAGTTGAGGGCGGCTTGGGCTAGACGGGCTTCGGCGTCCTCCTCGGTGACGCCCAGGGCCACGGCGAACTCCTCGATGGAGCGGCGCTTGGCTTCCTTGAGTACGCGCATGTAGTAAGAGCTGGGCTTTTTATCTGCTTCCTCGGCCTGGCGAATACGGTGCATCATGGTTTTTGCCACGCGGACCGTCTCGGGCGCGCCCAGCTTGAGCTGCTGCTTAAAGTGCGTCTCCTCCAGCGAGCTGTTGCGCTCGGTAAAGGTGTCGCACTCCAGCTCGTCGTAGTGGCTCAGCAGGTGCTCGGCGTCTTGCTGGGAGATGGCGGCATGCAAACGGTCGGCCTGCGCCACGGGGTACATGAGGATCGTCTGCGCATGTCCCTGCTTGGTCTCGAGCAACAGCATGGGCTGCGGCGTGTCGTCCCTAAAACCGACGACGGTGCAGACTCCCTGACCCGGATGAATGACGTGTTGACCGATTGAGAACATGCTACCTCCAACTTATACGAATTTACGTATGTCTAGAATAACACGCTGACGTGCGCAAATCCTCACTTTATGCAGGAAAAGCACACAACTCTGATAGGTAAGAGTATTCGATAAAAGACACAGCTCATTCACACCTTTATGCATTTTCAACGCGTGCATAATCTGCAGGCAGACCGGCATCTTTGAGTGACTCCATACAAGCTGTAGTCAATTTTGTGCATATGCAATTTCGATTGGCTTTACCCTGCGACAGTGCCCCTCGCTTGTGATAGAGTGCTACAAACTCTGGCTTTTGCCCTACGAGTGACCAAGAGCTCGGGGGCTTTAACACAAGGAGGATCTATGCCCGAGAAGATTGAAGAGCTGGTACGCGCTGCGCTTGCTGCGGCCCAGGAGGCCGGCGACCTTTCCGCATTTGAACTTGACGATTGCGCTATCGAGCGACCGGCTGACACTTCTCATGGCGAGTGGACCTCTACCATGGCCCTGAAGTCCGCCAAGCTGGCCCACTGCGCCCCGCGCAAGATCGCCGAGGCCATCGTTGCCCATATGCCCGAGGATCCCGCGATCGAGAAGGTTGAGATCGCAGGCCCCGGTTTCATCAACTTCTACCTCTCCGTTGCCGTCAAGAATGCCATCTTTGGCGAGGCTCGCGAGAAGGGCATGGACTTCGCTAAGTCCAACGTCGGTGGTGGCCTGAAGACCCAGGTCGAGTTCGTTTCCGCCAACCCCGTCGGCCCCATGCACATTGGTCACGGCCGCTGGGCCGCTCTGGGCGACTCCCTTTGCCGCGTCATGGACCACGCCGGTTACGACATCCAGCGTGAGTTCTACATCAATGACCACGGCTCTCAGATGAACACCTTCGGCAACTCCATCAGCACGCGCTATATGCAGCTTGCCGACATCATCGCCAAGCAGGGCGTTGATATCGACGAGGCTCACAAGCTGCTGATCGCCGACCGTGACGCCTTTGTTGCCGACGAGAACGACGAGCACCCCGAGACCCATCCGTATCAGGACAACTTTGCCGAGACCTTGGGCAAGGACTCTTACGGCGGCGACTACATCATCGACGAGGCCGCCGAGTTCTGGCGCACCGACGGCGACAAGTGGGTCGACGCCGATCCGCAGGAGCGTATGGAGAGCTTCCGTGAGCGCGGCTACGTGAAGATGGTCGACAACATGCGCGACCTCTGCCACGCCGTCAACTGCGACTTTGACCGTTGGTACTCCGAGCGCTCGCTGTATGTGAAGGACACCGAGGGCGAGACCGCCGGCACCTCCGCCGTCGACCGCGCTTTTGAGAAGCTCGACAAGATGGGCTACCTCTACACCAAGGACGGCGCCCTGTGGTTCCGCTCCACCGATCTGGGCGACGACAAGGACCGCGTCCTGATCAAGTCCGACGGCGAGTACACCTACTTCGCCTCCGACGTCGCCTATCACTGGGATAAGTTCCAGCGCGTCGATCACGTCATCGACATCTGGGGCGCCGACCACCACGGTTACATCGAGCGCGTCCGCTGCGTCTGCGACGCTCTGGGTTACCCCGGCAAGTTCGAGGTTCTACTGGGCCAGCTCGTCAACCTGCTGCGTAACGGCAAGCCCGTCCGTATGTCCAAGCGCAAGGGCACCATGGTGACCCTGCAGGAGCTCGTCGACGAGGTCGGCTCCGATGCCGCTCGCTACACGCTCATCTCCAAGAGCTCCAACCAGATGGTCGACTTCGACATTGAGGCCGTTAAGAAGCGCGACAACTCCAACCCGGTCTATTACGTGCAGTACGCTCACGCTCGCGTCTGCTCCATCCTGCGCCGTGCCGCTGACGTAACGCCTGAGCAGGCCGACGAGATGGGCATGAAGGCCGTTGCCGCCAAGGCCATTGGCGAGAACGTCGATTACTCGCTGCTGACCGACCCGACCGAGCTTGCCCTTTCGCGCAAGCTCAACGAGCTCACCAACCTTATCGGTAGCTGCGCTCGCGACCGCGCTCCGTTCCGTCTTACGCACTTTGCCGAGGAGCTCGCCGGTGACTTCCACAGCTTCTACGCTGCCTGCCAGGTTCTGCCGAGCGAGGGCCGTCCCGTCGACCCCGAGCTTTCGCGTGCCCGTCTGGCCGCTTGTGATGCCGTCCGCGTGACGCTCGCCCTGGTGCTTACCCTCGTTGGCGTTTCCGCACCCGAGCAGATGTAATCTACGGGTCGTTTGACCGTGTAGGTTCGGCTTTGCTGAGCTCTATATGCCCGATCTCCCATGCGGAGGTCGGGCTTTTTTCGCAAACGCCGACGTATTGATGAATTTGGAACTGCTGGAAATACGAAACTATGCCGGTTTACT
This sequence comes from uncultured Collinsella sp., assembly GCA_902489295.1. Lineage (GTDB taxonomy): Bacteria > Actinomycetota > Coriobacteriia > Coriobacteriales > Coriobacteriaceae > Collinsella. Next base: position 11,139 of record CABTZM010000041.1, on the reverse strand, counting down.
ACGATGAATTGAGGAATTCTAACCACGCCGGCTTTTTGCTAAAAAGTGCAAGGCATCTACCTGCGGTTTTAGTTCAACAAGTTTCGGAGTGGTCGTGGTTGAGCGATTCATCGTAGTAAACCGCCATAGTTTTGGCGGAGGCAGTTAGGTTTGTGGGTGTTAAACCAAAGAGTGTCCCTTTTGACTAGTCGTTTAAGAACGTCCCCAATGACTAAGTTGCAGGTGGCGGCGGTTGTGTTACACTAACGCTGCGTATATGACGCAAATATCTCGATACAGATCAATGATGTCCGTCGGTATTTGACGGAGCTAGACTGTTTAGCCGCCCTGAAGGTTTATGCAGGGAGCATGTGATCACAGGGCTTGAAAAGAAAGTTGAGCAAACACTGTGTCTGATCAACAGCAAGAAAACGAAATAACGACGACGCAAGCCGCTCCCGCTGCACCGGTTGCGTCGGACCAGGTCGCGGCGCCCGCGCAAGCCTCGGCTTCTGAGACGCCTGAGGCTGCTTCGACGCCTACGCCTGCAGCGGCTGAGAGGGCCGTGCCTGCAACTGGTGAGGAGGCTGCTCCGGCAAAGCCCAAGCGCACGCGCCGCACGGCCAAGCCTGCCGCTGACGGCGAGGAGGTCACCAAACCCAAGCGCCGTACCACGCGCACGACGCGCGCCAAGCGCACCGTTGCAGCTGACTCCTCGGCGCCGATTTCCGATGAGGTCGCGCAGGCACGTGCGTTGGCGCAGATTAGCGAGGCTCAGGTGGTGCGCGCCCGCCGTCGTGCTGCCGAGCGTGAGGCCGCGGCTCTGACTGAGCTCGCAGCTCCGTCTTTACCCGAGACCCCTGTCGCCGACCAGCCAACCGAGAAGCCGGTACCGCGCACACGCCGTCGCACGGCTGCTAAGGCCGAGCAGGTTGCCGATCAGGTAACCCCCGAGCTCGCTGAGGCTTCGGTCCGTTCCGCGGCAGGGGAGGGCACATCGCCTGTTGAGCCCGCTGCGCCTGCCGAGGCCAGCGAAGTTCCCGTTGTCGATCCGGCTTTGCGCCCGCACCGTCGCGGTCGCAAGCCCAAGGCTTTCGTCGAGGCGGAGAAGGCCGCAGCCGCAGCCGCCGCCGCTCGGGATGCTGCGGCGACCGCCGAGCCTGCAACCGCTGCCGACGCGCCCGTCCAGGATGCTACGACTTCCGAGGCCGCTCCCGCCGATGCCGAGCCCGCCGACGTCCGCCCCGGTCGCAGCCGTCGCACCGCTGTTAAGCGCACGTCCAAGGCTAAGGCTGCCAAGAAGGGTACGTCCGAGGATTCCGACGAGACGACCGCCGATGCATCGACTGATGCCGCCGAGCCCCAAGACGTCGAACAGTCTGCGTCCGAGAAGCCCAAGCGCGGTCGCAAGAAGTCCGCTAAGGCCAAGGCCGCCGAGCAGCATGCCGAGGCCGAGCCGCAGGGCGATTCCAATGCCGAGGCCAGCGATGATGCTTCGGTTAACGAAGACGCCTCCGCAATCGATGGCACCGCGCCCGCCGAGGCCGAAGACGGCGCTCGCCCCAACCGTCGCCAGCACAAGCGCAATGACGACCGCAGCGACCGCAAGGACGAGCGCAACAACGATCGCCGCAACCGTCAGCGCGACCGCAAGCAGCGCAATAAGGAGCGCAATGCCGCTCCGACTGAGCCCACGCTTTCGCGCGAGGAGCTCGCGGCCATGAAGGTCGCCGAGCTGCGCGAGAAGGCCAAGGAGTTCGAGATTGAGACGACCGGCAAGAAGAAGGCCGAACTCGTCGAAGAGATCTACACCACCGCCGCGAAGGCCGAGGGCTTCCGCGACATCAAGGGCATCCTGCAGATTCGCCCGGATAGCTCCGGCATCATCCATGCTCACGGCTACATGAAGTCCAACGACGACGCCTTCGTGCCCGCCTACCTCATCCGCTCCGCGCGCCTGCGCACGGGCGACGTCATCGAGGGCTCGCTGCGTCCTTCGCGCGGCGGCGACAAGCGCGCCGGCCTCGCCAAGATCACGACCGTCAACGGTCTGGACCCCGAGCAGATTCGCAATCGCCCCAAGTTTGGTGACCTCACCCCGGTCTATCCCAACGAGCCGCTGCGCATGGAGCACGGCAAGGACTCCATTACCGGTCGCGCCATCGACATCGTGTCGCCGATCGGCAAGGGTCAGCGTGGCCTGATCGTGTCCCCGCCTAAGGCCGGCAAGACCACGATCCTCAAGAAGATCTGCCAGTCTATCTCGATTAACAACCCCGAGGTGCACCTCATCTGCCTGCTCGTCGACGAGCGCCCCGAAGAGGTCACCGATATGCAGCGTTCCATCAAGGGTGAGGTTGTGGCGTCGACCTTCGATATGCCCGCCGACAACCACACTCGTGTGGCAGAGCTCGTCATCGAGCGCGCCAAGCGCATCGTGGAGCTGGGTGGCGACGTCGTGGTGGTGCTCGACTCCATCACGCGTCTTGCCCGCGCCTACAACTTGGCGGCGCCCGCCTCGGGCCGCATCCTTTCGGGCGGCGTCGATTCGGCGGCCCTGTATCCGCCCAAGCGCTTCCTGGGCGCAGCCCGTAATATCGAGAACGGTGGCTCGCTCACCATCCTGGCCTCTGCCCTCATCGACACCGGTTCCAAGATGGACGAAGTCATCTTTGAGGAGTTCAAGGGCACCGGCAACATGGAGCTTAAGCTCGACCGCGACCTGGCCGACCGCCGTATCTTCCCGGCTATCGACCCTGTTGCCTCCGGTACGCGTAACGAGGACCTGTTGGTCGACGAGCAGATGCGCCCGTTTGTCTTTGGTCTGCGTCGCATTCTTGCCGGCATGAACAACACCGAGCGCGCAGCCGCGTCGTTTATCAAGGGTCTTAAGGGCACCAACACCAACCAGGAGTTCTTGGTGCGTTCGGCCAAAAAACACAGCGACTACGAGCAGACGTTCTAGGTTGTCATCCACACGCAGCGATAGTCATCAATGCGGTAAAGGGTCGGGGTTTGCGCCTCGACCCTTTTCCATATCGCGTATCCGCGCTTATTTTTAACCATAAGACCGACGAGCAGCAGGTTTCCCGTTTCAATCCGACATCGTCGCTTGCAATCGACGGGGCGGTTTCGCATAATAGCTTTTAAGCTTCGCGACGGAAAACGCAGATGAAACGAACCATATACCGTTGCTTTGGGGCATAGCCCCGCTTCATCTTCTCTCGCGCAGCCAACTGAATGATGCGATTTGGGTGCTGGAAGATGGGGAGAGCTCATGGCTTCTTCTGATGCAACACAACGAGCAGTCCTTGCCGGACTTTCGTGCGGGATCGGCCTTGCCGCTCCCGTGGTTATGTATGCCGCGACGCTGCCGTTTTCGTCGGTGAACGAGACGGTCGTGGCGGGTGCGGTTCCCTTCGCCGTGGGCGCGGTGGCGGGCGTGGGCATCTATGCCGCCTCGCTGGGTATCTCCGAGTATCGTGCGCAGCGTGAAGAGCGTCTGTTCCAGCCCGATGCCATGGGCGGTGCCGCCAATCTCAATCAGCATCAAAGCGAGTTCAAGACCGCCTCGATTCCAGCTCAGCAGCAGGATGCGACTCCTTACGCTGCGACTTCTGCTTCTCAGGCTCAGTCGGAGCAGTCTACCTCGGCATTCCTTTCCGGCCTGACTGGTGCGTTCCAGCGCCGTCATGCCGATGATGGTGTCCCTACCATCGCTCGAGCCGCAGATGCTATGGACGAGGACGAGGCTTGGTCTATGATCGACAGTATGCTCGACGACGATTCGCCGGTGAGCTGCGACCCTGCACACTCGCGCGACGTCTATCAAGTCGCCATCGACGAGCTCACCAACGGCGGGCAGTCCGGCTCCTTCAATCGCGACGACATCGCCGCCGCGGCACGCGCCGTGTCTGGCTCCCAGGCCGCCCCTGCGGGCAGCACGGCGGCTTTCGTGGCACTCGTCGCCAACGCGGCAGCCAATAACGCCTACAGCGCTACCTCGGCGGACGCGAACGCTTCTGCCGATAATTCGTACGTTGATGAAGCCATGACCGCGGACGAGGAGGCCGTTGCCGCCCGCCGCGCCGCCGAAAGCTCGCTTTGGGGCGCTCCTGCCCAGCAGCAGGCGGCTGAGGCTGCGCCGTACAACGCAAACCTCGCCAGCATGCCTATCATCTCCGGTGTCGCGGACATCGATCTCGATGACCTCGATGAGCCTGCAGCCATCACCGCATCGATTGATGCCCAAGATCGCATCGACACCGGCGACCTTCCGGACGCTTCGCTCGAGGTTGATGTCCCCATGGCCGATTACTCAGGCCACGAGGACATGTGGGCCGCCGCCACCGCGATTCTGGATGAGATCGACGAGCCTGCTCCTGTTGCAGCCCCCGCTCCCGTCACTGCCCCTCAGCCTGCTGCCCCCGCCTATGTCGGCCGTCACAGCGCTGTGTTCCCCGAGGATACCGCCCGTATCTCGCGCGAGGGCATCGAGCGAGCCGAGGCTATTGCCGCCGGCATTATGGAAAATCGTCGTCACGAGCGCGTCAATCAGATCCTCGAGGAAGAGATCGAGCGCCTGCAGTCCTCTACCGCCAAGCGTACGGGCCGTGCCTATCTGAGCGTTATCGAGGGCGGTACCGCCAGCTTCGCGCCACTCCGCGCGGAGGCATAACTTCTGCATGGTTAAGATCAATCGAAAATGGGCGGTCGTGACCTGCCTGATGGCGCTCTTGATCTGGGGCAATTCGCTGGTTCCCGGCTCGGGGTCGGGCTCGCTGAGCCTAACGGTCATGGAAGCTATCCGCGATTTCCTGCACGGCGTGGGACTTCCATATGCATGGGTGACCAACTTTGTTGTTCGCAAGTGCGCGCATTTTACCGAGTATATGGTGCTCGGCATCCTGGCAACGCATGCCTTTGATTATGAGGGGCGGCGCACCTTTGACGTGCTGCTGCCCACGGCGGTGTTCCTGCTGCTGATTCCTTCGATCGACGAGACGATTCAGCTCTTTGTGCCGGGACGCGCCGGCATGATCACCGATGTGATGATCGACTGCTGTGGAGCGGCAACGGGCGTTGTGCTCCGATATCTCTTACGGTCGCTGATGTGCGCCAAAAAGGCCGCCTAGGACGTATTGTTTGGTCCTAGGCGGCCTTTTTTATTTGAGGGCTTATATGAGGCGTGGTGGCGTCGTTCCGTAGGTCGGATTTGCCGGGCGCGCCACGCCCTGTGGGTGCGTCTGCTACTGAAGCGCCTGTGCGCCCAGGGCCAGGCAACCCATGATGCCCTGCTTGCCCTCGAGGCTGTTGTTGACGATGTAGTTATCGATGTCGTTGACCTCGGGCGTGACGATATAGCCGTTGAGCATTTCGGCGCACTTCTTGCGCGCGAGCGGCACGATGGGGGTGTGGTCGGCCACGCCGCCGCCGATGATGATCTTTTGCGGCGCGTAGCACAGCGTGTAGGTCATGAGCGCCTGCGCCAGATAGCCGGCGAGCAGGTCCATGGCCTCCGGGTCATCGGCCATGTCTCCGGCGCTCTTGCCATCCCAGCGCTTTTTAACGCCGGGGCCGGCGATGAGGCCCTCTAGGCAGTTGTCGTGGAAGGGGCAGGCGCTGTGCTCGCCAATGGTGTCGCGCGGGTCGCGCGTGACCAGGATGTGGCCGGCCTCGGGATGCATCATGCCGTGCACGAGCTTACCGCCCGAGAGCACGCCGGCGCCCACGCCGGTGCCGATGGTCAGGTAGACAACGTCAGTGAGGCCCTGGGCGCAACCAAAGGTGACCTCGCCCAGGCAGGCGACGTTGACGTCGGTATCGTAGCCGCAGGGGATATTGAGCTCGTTTTGGATAGTGCCCAGCAGGTCAAAGTAGCGCCATGCCGTTTTGGGCGTCTCCAGGATCTTGCCGTATTGGGGCGAAGCGGGGTTGACTGCGGTGGGGCCAAATGCGCCGATGCCCAGCGCGGCGATGCCCTTGTCGGCAAACCATGCGTTGACGGCCTCAACGGTCTCCTGCGGGGTCGTGGTCGCGATCTGCTCGCGCTCTAGGACCGTACCGTCCGCATAGCCCGTGGCGCAGACCATCTTGGTGCCACCGGCCTCGAGCGCTCCGATAAGCTGCTGCTCTGCCATAGTATTCCTCTCTCTGGGACGAGTTGCTCCGTGACTAAAGTATAGAGCTCTAACCATTTAAGAAAGCGCTATAGAAAGAAGCCTCGCAACGCGGCGGGCGGTGCGGGGCTTCTTTGGTTGCTTTAGTTGCCGGGCCGTCCTTACCCGTGCGGCTTGATTTTATCACGTAGCGACTTGAGGTTCTCCAGCGCCGCGTTAAGCGTCTCGTCTCGCTTGGCAAAGTGGAAACGAATCAGATGGTTGACGGGCTCGCGGAAGAAGCTCGAGCCGGGCACGGCGCCCACACCCACTTTAGACGCGAGGTCTTCACAGAACTCGAGGTCGCTGTCATAGCCAAACTCAGAGATGTCCATCATGACGTAGTAGGCGCCCTGCGGTACGTTGTGCTTAAGTCCGATACTATCGAGCCCTTGGCAGAACAGGTCGCGTTTGGCGGTGTAGAGGTCGAGGACCTCCTGGTAATAGCTGTCGTCGAAGTTGAGGGCGGTGACGACAGCTTCCTGCAGGGGAGCGGCGGCACCCACGGTGAGGAAGTCGTGGACCTTCTTGATGCGCTCGGTGATCTGGGCCGGGGCAATGGTGTAGCCAAGACGCCAGCCGGTGATGGAGTACGTCTTAGACAGCGAACTGCAGCTGATGGTTCGCTCGAACATGCCGGGCAGCGTGGCCATATAGACGTGCTCGTGGGGCGCGTAGACGATGTGCTCGTATACCTCGTCGGTAATGCAGTAGGCGTCGTACTTTTTGCAGAGGTCGGCGATAAAGGTGAGCTCCTCGCGCGTAAAGACCTTGCCGCAGGGGTTGGAAGGGTTGCACAGGACGATGGCCTTGGGGTCGTTGTCGCGGAAGGCCGCCTCGAGTGTCTCGCGGTCAAAGTCGAATGTGGGCGGGTTGAGCGGCACGTAGATGGGCTCGGCACCCGAAAGGATCGTGTCGGCGCCGTAGTTCTCGTAGAACGGCGAGAAGATGACGACCTTATCGCCGGGGTTCGTGACCGTCATCATGGCGGCCATCATGGCCTCGGTGGAGCCACAGGTGACTACGATATTCTCGTTGGGGTTCACCGGCATGCCCATAAAGTGCTCCTGTTTGGCGGCGAGCGCCTCGCGCATGGCCTGGGAGCCCCAGGTGATGGAGTACTGGTGATAGAGCGGCTTGGGGTCGCTGGCTATGGTGCTGAGGCTATCGAGCAGCTGCGCCGGGGGATCGAAGTCAGGGAAGCCCTGCGAGAGATTGACAGCGCCGTACTTATTGGAGATGCGTGTCATGCGGCGGATGACCGAATCGGTAAATCTTGCCGTGCGGTTGGAGAGTTCTTTCATGCTTGTCCTTTCGAGCATTTGCAGTGGGGCAAGTTTACTCCTATGAAACCGGTGGGAATTGCTCGAAATGGTCTCGAAAAACTCTTTTCAAAATTCTTGAAAATTGGGGCTTGCATCGCGTGGCGTTCCTTGCAATAATAGTCGAGCGCGAAGCGCACAGGACACGGTGGGTGTAGCTCAGTTGGCTAGAGCGACGGGTTGTGGTCCCGTAGGTCGAGGGTTCGAGTCCCTTTACCCACCCCAGTTCTTGCTTCGTGTTGATATCGGGTCGTTAGCTCAGTTGGTAGAGCAGGGGACTCTTAATCCCAAGGTCCAGGGTTCGACCCCCTGACGGCCCACCACACGATATCTCCTCTAAAGTCCGCTACGACGGACTTTAGCTTTGGGTCGTTAGCTCAGTTGGTAGAGCAGGGGACTCTTAATCCCAAGGTCCAGGGTTCGACCCCCTGACGGCCCACCAAAGATTGTTAAGACGGTCAACTTCGGTTGGCCGTCTTTTTTATTAACCTCGCATGGGGCCGAACCCGTAAGGGCACAGACGCTTTACAAGTCGAGCCTGCCCTGGGGGTCGGTGAATCCGTCTGTACCCTCCTTGAGCTTTTTCTCGTCTGCTTTCACGCGACGTTCGAGCTTCTTTGTATCTTCGGCAGGCGGTAGGTTCTCGGGTACAATTCCGCGGTCGATGAGGCTGCCACGCACGCTTGTGTTGTTCTCGACGTGCTCTTGCTTGATCTGGTCCAGACCGTACAGGTCGTGTTCCTCGGCGTTGAAGGCCGTCATCGAGTTCGTAAGGTCCTTTGCTTTGATGAGAACATCGGCTAGCCTGTCCGCCAATGCCGAGCTCTTGGATACGCCGAGCTGTTGCTTCATTTCCGCCGTGCTTCTGCCGCCGAATAACGCTTCATCGCCCTTCGACTTGATGATCGCGAATCCTTTGGAGTCCACGCCGCGTTTGAATGCAATACCCGAGAGCTGTTTCTCTGAATCGGATAGCGAGTGGCGCGCCTGTAAGCGCTGAATCTCTGCGAAGCGCTGCTCTATGAGCTCTTGGCGGCGCGTCTGCACGGCAAAGTATGCTTGGGCGAGTGCAATCTCTGGCTTGTTTGAATCTCCGTTCTGGGCGATTAAATAGCATGCATAGCGCGTAAGTTTGTAGTCTTTAACCGCGCGAGCGGCGACACCGGCAATTACCATTTTCGTGGTGTCACGAAAATGGGAATCAACTGGAGTTTTGTTTGTTTCGCACGAGACTTTTGCCCTCTTAACAACTTCGGCGAAGTTTTCCCATCGCGTGTACCCCATGGGTTCCATTAAATCTCGTGCGAGCCAATACTCAACGCCGTCTTCTACATTGGCGTAGCTATCAAGTTCGACACGCCACTTCTCGATATCTCTACTGTCCATATCTCCTCCTCGCTGGCCTATTGTCTATGCGGGCTTTGCCCGCTCCGTATTCAGAATAAGGATACGCTGCCGTACGGACACGAATGGGCCCCGTGCCACTTCGAGCTCACGGGGCCCATAGATATCGATTAGTTGTGTTCTGCTTTAGATGGGTGTTCGAATTAGTCCGCTCGATAGTGCGATCCGAGGCTTTCGGTTCGCTTACGCATGGCTTTGATCATTTCCTGTGCTAGTTGAATCTGCGATTGCAGGCGGGCGAGGGCTGCGACTTCGCTGTCCTGGGCTTTCTGTGTGCTCAAGGTCGTTGCCTCCGTCTTCAAGCCCTCAAGCTCGTATAGTGCCTCGGATAGGCCTGTTTCGGTCCTGTTGATCATGCAATGGGTGCTCATCGTGTGCCTAAGGCTGTGTGTCAGGCGTTCGGCATCTGTTGCGGCTATGCCGTACTGGGGGAGGGCGATATCCGCCTTCAGGGCTGTCTCGGGCTCTTTCTGTGCTGCTTGGGCTGCCGATGCGCCTGCGATGCGCCCGAACACGATGCCGTTGGCGCTTGACAAGCCACCAATGCGGTCGGCGCCGTGCATGCCGCCTGTCGCCTCGCCGCAAGCGTAGAGACCCTCAACGCCCGTTTGCGCGGTCTTATCGATCTTGATGCCGCCGTTAGCGGCGTGGGCATACATCGCAACGCGCATCTCGTCAGTCGGGGCGATGCCGTGCTCGTCTTGCAGCCAGGTGGCAAAGGTCTGCACAAACTCTGGGACATCCTCGCGGGGAAAGTCGTAGTGGAGTGCCAGGCCTTCGACACCTGCCTGATCGATGACGAGATCGATAGCGCGGGAGGTCAAGCGTGACGTGAAGGGACCATATCCAGAGCGCTGCTCGAGCAGGTCGTCCAGCTTGTTGTCGGCAATATCTACCGGCTGGTCTACATGTACGTAGCGCCAGGTTTTCTCGTTGAAGACCAGGTTGCGCTTGGGCTCGATGAAGCCGGGCATCATCTGCATGAACTCTATATTAGTAAGTGTTGCGCCGTGCGCCAGCGCGATGGCCTGCGAGGAGCTGAACACATCAGCCGACGTAAGGCTGCGCTCGAACAGGCCGCCTGTGCCACCGGTTGCGATGATCGTGGCCTTGGCAGCAAAGGGCACGATTCGATTTTCGGTGAGGTCGTAGAGCATGGTTCCGGTTATTCTGCCGTTCGTGTCCTCAACAAGGTCGATAAGCTCATGGCGGGGGAGCAGGCGAATGCCGAGCGACTCGATCCGGGTCGTCAGAGCGTCCTCAAGGGGCTTGCGGGTGAGGCCGCGCCACATGCGCGTCTTGTGGTCAAAGCAGGGGATAAATTGCTTTTGCTGAGCGCTTTCAGCGCTTTGCGGACGCTGGAGCTCAACACCCAGGTCTTGCTCGAGCCATTCAATTGCCTGGGGAATGCTGTGGACAAACGTCTGGACAAGATCGGGGTCGGCGACGCCGCCACCAACGGTCTGGATGGTATCGATAAGGTCTTGTTCGTCGTCTTCGTTAACGGGTCCGATAAGCCCCAAGCCCCAGGTTCCGGGGAAGAAGCTTGATCCACTCATAGTCTTGCCGGCGCTTGCCACAGTGACGGTCACGCCCGCGCGCGCCGCTTCGATGGCGGCGCAAAGGCCCGCAATGCCAGATCCAATTACCAGTACATCAGTCGATTCCATCGGATTCCTTTCTCGTCCGGCGCATTGTCGCACGGGTGATCGGCAATGGGGCCGCAAAGACTCGGCAAATCGGTAAAGGGCACATATGGCAGGTGGGCGTCATGGGCGTTCTGATACTCCATCTCATCACATCTCGTATATCGCCCCAACTGATATATCGGCATTAGCTACCCTGCGACAGCGCAAACAAAAAGAGCCGCTACCCGGGTGGGTAGCGGCTCTAAAGCTCAACTATATGAGCATCGCGCGGGCGCGATTAGGCCTTGAGGGCCTCCTCGACGGCGACAGCGCAGGCGACGGTGGCACCGACCATGGGGTTGTTGCCCATGCCGATGAGACCCATCATGTCGACGTGCGCAGGCACGGAGGAAGAACCGGCGAACTGGGCGTCGGAGTGCATGCGGCCCATGGTGTCGGTCATGCCGTAAGAGGCAGGGCCGGCGCCCATGTTGTCCGGGTGCAGGGTACGGCCAGTGCCGCCACCAGAAGCGACGGAGAAGTACTTCTTGCCAGCCTCGAGGCGCTCCTTCTTGTAGGTGCCAGCGACGGGGTGCTGGAAGCGCGTGGGGTTGGTGGAGTTACCGGTGATCGAGATGTCGACGTTCT
>CABTZM010000040.1 GCA_902489295.1 uncultured Collinsella sp. | reverse complement strand
CGCTGCAGGGCCATGGGGTCCTGACGCAGGTCGACACCGTTCTCCTGCTGGAACTTATCGGCCATCCAGTCGATGACGCGCTGATCCCAGTCGTCGCCGCCCAGGTGGTTGTCGCCCGAGGTGGACAGAACCTCAAACACGCCGTCGGCGAGGTCGAGGATGGAGACGTCGAAGGTGCCGCCGCCCAGGTCGAAGACCAGGATGCGCTGGTCGGTGCCCTGCTTGTCCAGGCCATAGGCAAGAGCAGCAGCAGTCGGCTCGTTGACGATACGCTTGACGTTGAGGCCGGCGATCTTACCGGCGTCCTTGGTGGCCTGACGCTGGGCGTCGTTGAAGTAGGCCGGGACGGTGATGACGGCGTCGGTGACGGTCTCGCCCAGATACTTCTCGGCGTCGGCCTTCATCTTTGCGAGCGTCATGGCGCTCACCTGCTCGGCGGTGTAATCCTTGCCCTCGATGTCGACGACGGCACGGCCGCCCTGGCCCTCCTTGACCTCATACGGCACGGTCTTGATCTCGGAGGTGCACTCGGAGTACTTGCGGCCCATGAAGCGCTTGATGGAGAACACGGTGTTCTTGGGGTTGGTGACAGCCTGGTTCTTAGCGGCCTTACCCACAACGCGGTCGCCGTCGGCACGGAAGCCCACGACGGACGGGGTGGTGCGGTCGCCCTCGGCGTTCACGATAATGGTCGGAGAACCGCCCTCGAGAACGGCCATGGCGGAGTTAGTAGTACCAAGGTCGATACCAAGAATCTTACTCATTAGAAATTCCCTCTCTCTTTTGCGTTCGCGTCGCCTCGACGGTCTGTCGCGCGGCGCTTCGGCTTGTCTTTCAGGATGTAGTGTATCCCCTTATGGGCTGGAATATACAAAATCTAAGTCAATTCATATAAGATTTCTTATTGCTGAGAGTTTAGGTTCTTAAATGCGCAGGTAGATGCGCTGATTGAGTTCTCGGCAAATCTATTGAGATCTATGTAGAGATGGCTGAGGTTTGGGTCCGAAGGTGCCTGGGGCTGCCTTGCGGAAAGGGTATCCCGGTCTGAGCGCGAATTCTGGGACACAGTTTCCGCCGGGCGGTCCAACCGGAAGCTGCGACCCGTTTTTCGGCCAAATAACGGGATGCCCTTTCCGCAGGCGCGCTTAATAGCTCAATATTTCAAGTCACCTTTAGCTAACATTTACGCAGCTCAGCGGCCCCACCTGCGTGTTTTTTAGTAAACCTTGGCATACTCGGCGAACGGTATGAAGATGCCGGCCAGAGGGTATTGCAAACGGTCGCTCCCGTGGTATGTTTTTGCCCGAATCAAACCGACGCGCATCGCCTGTAGCGTCGGTCAACAGAGAGGAAACTACCATGGCTCATCCCGTAATTGATGCCGACGAGTGCATCGCTTGTGGCGTTTGCGTCGACTCCTGCCCCGCTGGCGTTCTGGAGCTCCAGGACGTCGCTACCGTCGCTGACGAGGACTCCTGCGTCGCCTGTGGCGCTTGCCAGGACGCTTGCCCCGCTGGCGCGATCACCGAGATCGTCGAGGAGTAACAACTCCCCCACTTGCACACTCAAAAGTACACCGTGCACAAAAAAGGAGGCCTCCGCATCGCCGCGGAGGCCTCCTTTTTTGTGCACGGGCAGCCACTATAGCAACCCCGCAGGTTGAGCATAAGTCAGCGAAAACGCCCCTAAGCGAGCAAGGTGACGTGAAAGAGGAGGGAAGCGTACTTTGGTACGCGACCGACAATTGAACGTCAGATTGCCGCTTAGGGGCGTTTGCAGCGTCGAGCTAGGACAAGTCGTCCTCGTAGGGCATCAGATCTGCTAGGTAGCCCTTCTCTTTGAGCATGGTCTCAATCTCGTCGAGGGTCTGCTCGTCTTCTGCCGCAATACGATGGAAGTGATAGCCGCTCGTTACCGTCAGTAGCGGAAAGCTCTTGCCGCTGGCGATGTCGTGCAGGTAGCGCTCGATATCGCGGCGGTTGCGAATGTCCAGGTCGGCCGTGATCTTGCCGTACACGCGATGGTTGACGATCACGTTGAGCACGGCGCCGCCGGCATCGACGATGCTCGTGAGCTCGTCGCCCGCCTGCTCCACGCTGTGGCGCACCTTGACCAGGCGCGTGGGCACGGCCGGGCTACTCTCGGCTTCCTGCAGCACGTAGCCGCGGTTGGTGGCGACGATATCGTGCCCGTCGGCGCGCAGCAGGGCGATATCCTGCACCACGACCTGACGGCTCACGCCCACCTCGCGGGCAAGTGCGCTGCCCGAAACGGGATCTTTGGCCCCCTCGAGCACGGCCATGATGGCACGGCGACGCTCGCGGGCGTTCATTATTTACCGTCCAGCAGACGCAGGTGCTTAAGCGAGAGGTCGAGGATCGGCGCGGAGTGCGTCAGGGCGCCCGAGCTAATATAATCGACGCCCAGGTCGGCCAAGGCGCGAATATTGTCGGCATCCACGTTGCCCGAGCACTCGGTCTTGGCGCGGCCGTCGATAAGCTCGATAGCGGCGGCCATATCGTCGTGGGTCATGTTGTCGAACATGATGATGTCGGCACCGGCCTCAACGGCCTCGCGCACCATGTCCAGGTTCTCGCACTCAATCTCGACCGTCGTGGTAAACGACGCATGGGCGCGCGCCATCTCGATCGCACGTGCCACGCCACCGGCGGCATCGATGTGGTTGTCCTTGAGCATGACGGCCGTCGACAGGTTGTAGCGGTGGTTGCTGCCGCCGCCGATCTCGACTGCCGCCTTCTCGAAGACACGCATACCCGGCGTGGTCTTGCGCGTGTCGACGAGCACGGTCTTGGTGCCCTCGAGCGCCGCGGCCATCTGATGCGTATAGGTGGCGATGCCGCTCATGCGCTGCAGGTAGTTGAGTGCCACGCGCTCGCCCGAAAGCAGCACGCGCGCGTCGCCACGCACCTGGCCCACGTGGTCGCCGGCGTGCACCTCGTCGCCATCCGAGACATCGAACAACACGGAGCTCTGCGGATCCAGCAGCTCAAAGGTGCGGCCGAATATGTCCAGGCCGGCGATAATGCCGTCGGCCTTGGCGATGAGCTCAACGGTAGCGGGGCGCGCCGTGGGGCACACGCTCGCCGTACTCACGTCCTCAAACGTAATGTCCTCGCGCAGAGCCTGCAAAATCAGGTCATCGACGACGAGCTTCATGGTAATGGGATTCATGGTCTACTCCTCCACGGCCTGCGTGCCGGCGGCACGGGCCAAATCATCGATCGCCAGGGAGTCGGCGCTCAGGGCGCGATGACGCCCGTCGAGCGCGGGCTCGCCCGCCCGCTCCACGGCGAGCGACTCGCCGGTGCGCATGCGCCAAGCGGCGCGGCGGCCCCATACGAGGGACTCGAGCAGGCTGTTGGAAGCCAAGCGATTCTTGCCGTGAACGCCGTTGCAGGCCGTCTCACCGGCTGCGTAGAGCTCGGGCATCGAGGTGCGGCCGTCCTTGTCGACCCACACGCCGCCCATAAAGTAGTGCTGCGTAGGCGTAACGGGGATGGGCTCGTCCAAGATGTCGCGGCCGTCCTCCAAGCAGCGTGCGCGAATGTTGGCAAAGTGCCCGGTCACTACATCGCGCTCGACGGGGGCAAAGCTCAGCCACTCGTGCTCAGTACCGTCCTGCTTCATCTGCTCGCGAATAGCGGCGGCGACCACATCGCGCGGCTGAAGCTCGTCGGTAAAGCGCTCACCGGCGGCATTGAGCAGAATCGCGCCCTCGCCGCGGCAGCTCTCGCTGATCAGGAACGTGCGGCCTGGCTGCGGCGAGAACAGGCCCGTGGGGTGAATCTGCACGTAGTCCAGGTGCTCCATCTTAATGCCATGCTCCTGAGCGATGTAGCAGGCATCGCCCGTAAGCTGCGGATAGTTGGTCGAGTGGTCGTATACGCCGCCGATGCCGCCCGTTGCCCACAGCGTGTGACGGGCATGGATCTTAAACGGCTCGCCGGCATGCGCGCCCTCGGCGGCATTTACCAGCTCGTCGGCGGGACGAACCGAGTTGTCCTCGTCCACGGGAACGGCGACGACACCGGCACACACCGTGGCGCCGTCACGCTCGCCCGTCAGGATGTCGGTCATGGCCACGTGCTCCAAAATCTGCACGTTATCCAGTTTGCGAACGGCCTGAAGCAGCTTGGTCGTAATCTCCTTGCCCGTAATGTCGGCATGGAAGGCAATGCGCGGACGGCTGTGCGCGCCCTCGCGGGTAAAGTCGAGGCCGCCATCGGCCTTGCGCTCAAAATCCACGCCCATCGCTAGCAGGTCGTTGATGACCGAGCGGCTCGAGCGGATCATGATGTCGACGCTCTCGCGGCGGTTCTCGTAATGGCCGGCGTGCATGGTGTCCTCAAAGAAGGCATCGTAGTCCGAGCCCTCGGGCAGCACGCAAATGCCGCCCTGCGCGAGCATCGAATCGCACTCGTCGACAGCGCCCTTGGAGAGCATGATCACGCGCATGCTCGTCGGCAGGTTGAGAGCCGCATACAGGCCCGCTACACCGCAGCCGGCAATAACGACGTCGCACTCCATATCGGGGTATTGCTTGGTTTCCACAGGAATCCTCTCCCTTGAATGTGACATAAGGGACCGTCCCTCATGCCGCATTGTTCTAGCGCGCTGCGTACTCGAGCATGCGGTCGAGCGTGAGCTTGGCCTGATCGGCGGCCTTGTCCGACACGCCAATCTGCACCTCGCCCTCGCCCGTCTCCAGGCAGCGCACGAGCTTTTCGAGCGTGATGAGATCCATGTTGACGCAGGTGGGCTGCACCGCGGGGAAGTAGAACTTCTTGCCGGTGCCCTGGCAGCGGCGCTCGAGCTCGTAGAGCACGCCGCGGACCGTCACGATGATGAACTCGCTCGCGTCGGACTCCTCGGCGTACTTGATGATGCCGGCGGTGGAGCCGATGTAGTCGGCCTCGGCCAAAACGTCGGCCTTGCACTCAGGATGCGCCAGCACGAGCGCGTCGGGGTGGGTCTCCGTCGCGTCGACGATCTGCTCGACGGTGATGATGTGATGGCGCGGGCAGTAGCCGTTGTTGAGAATGACGTGCTTTTGCGGCACCTGCTCGGCTACGAAGCGACCCAGGTTTTGGTCGGGAATGAACAAGATGTGCTGCTGCGGCAGCTCGGAGACGATCTTGACGGCGTTTGAGCTGGTAACGCACACGTCACTCCAGCTCTTGATCTCGACCGTGGAGTTGACGTAGCAGACCACGGCCAGGTCGTCGCCGTACTCGGCGCGCGCCGCATCGACCGTCTCGCGCTTGACCATGTGCGCCATGGGACAGTCCGCGCCCGGCTCGGGCAGCAGCACGGTCTTGGTGGGATTGAGCAGCTTGGCGCTCTCGCCCATAAACTCCACGCCGCACAGCACGATGGTCTGCTGCGGCAGGCTCTTGGCAAGCTTTGCCAGGTAGAAGCTGTCGCCGACGTAATCGGCCACAGCCTGGACCTCGGGCGCCACGTAATAGTGCGCCAGGATCACCGCGTCGCGCTGGGTTTTAAGTTGCTGAATGACCTCGACGAGCTCTGCGGGCACCAATGCCGCGCGCTCCGTTGCCGTCGTTGCCGATGCCAGGCCGGCCGCGATATCGCGTGCAAGCTCCGACGCATCCATGTTCGCGCTCTGTGCCATCAAGGCCCCTCTCTTTTGGCGAATCTTGGGGCTTTAGTATGACACCTAGGTTTACAGCTGACAAGACAGCTGTAAACCTAGGTGTAAAGTTGAAATAAAGATTCGACCATGCGGCAAGTCCATATTCGAACTGGCAAGCTGAGGATAGCCGAGCTCTCGATAGCGCAGGAGGCATCTTTCGCCACCGCAATACCGCTCGGCGCGAGTTGCGCACCGTGAGGCACGAACGGGCGCTCCCCCGCGAGTGGTCCGCGCCCAATGTGGCAAAATCGAACTACTAAGGGGGCTCAGAATGCTCAAGATTATTGCCTGCGACGATGACGTCGCTTTTCTAGATAGACTGCACCGGATGACCGACCGTTGGTCGATCGAGACGGGCACGGCGGTCGATGTTGCGCTCGTTACGCGCGGCGAGGACCTGCTGGCGCGCCATGCCGCGTCGCGCGCCGACATCATCCTGCTCGACATGATCATGCCGCTCGTCAACGGCATGGACACCGCACGCGAATTGCGCCAGGCCGACACCGCCGTGCGCCTGGTGTTCCTCACCTCGTCGCCCGAGTTTGCACTGGAGTCCTACGAGGTCCGCGCCTTCGACTATCTGCTCAAGCCCGTGACTTACGAACGCCTGGCGCAGTTACTCGACGAACTTTCGAGCATGCGCCCGGCGGCAACCGACGAGCTCGTGATCAAAACGTCCTTTGGCTACCACGCCCTGCGCCTGTCCGACATCGAATATGCCGAGGCGCGCAACAAGCACGTGGTCTTCCACCTGCGCGACGGACGCGATATCGAGGCACTCGAGTCGTTCCGCAGCGTCGAGGACCGTTTAGCGCAAAATGCCACCTTCTTTAAATGCCACCGTAGCTACCAGGTCAACTTGCGCAACATCGACCACTTCGATCGCACAGACATCGTCATGCGCTCGGGCGCGTGCATTCCGCTGTCGCGCAGCAGCAAGCAGGGGTTCCAAGACGCCTACTTTGCGGTGCGCTTTGAGGGCGGGAGGCGCTGATGATCTCCTCGGTCGAAATGGTCCTTTGGGCAATCCACCACGCCACGACGCTGCTCTTTGGCGTCTTTGCCTCGGCGGCGCTGTGCGGTATCGAAATCAATCGACGCCATGCACTCGAGTTGGTGGGGGTCGGAGCCGCAACCGGCGCTGCCTTTTCGATCGCCAATGTCGTTGGCGGAGAGCTTTTTGCCCGTCAGGTCTATCCGCTCGTCGTGCACTTGCCGCTTACCGTCTACCTATGCGCGCGCTACCACTTGAGTCCGCTACTCGCGACGTTGGGCGTCACCAGCGCCTATCTGAGCTGCCAGTTCAGCAATTGGATGGGCATCGCCGCATTTGCCGCAACCGATTCTCAGATCGCGTACTATCTGGCACGCATCGCGACCACGCTCGGCGTCTTTGCCGTCCTGCTGCATTGGGCCGGCGACATTGGACCCCGCCTGGCGATTAAAAGCCCCACCGAGCTGGGCATCCTTTTAATCCTGCCGCTCGTCTATTACATCTTTGACTACGCCACCAACGTCTACACCACGCTGTTCCACTCGGGCTCGGTGGTGACAGTTGAGTTTTTGGCATTTGCGCTCTGTGCCTTCTATCTTATGTTTCTTGCCGTTTACCTGCGCGAATACGAAGAAAAGGAAACCGCCGAGCGAGAGCGTTGGATGCTCGAAACCCGCGACAGCGCCGCCATCAAAGAGCTCGAGGCTTGGCGTCAATCTGGGCGCGAGTTGTCGATTCTTCGCCACGATATGCGCCACTTCCTACGCGGCCTGGCCACTTTAATTGAGGAGGGCCACACCGACGAGGCGCTCAAACGCATCGATGAGCTCTGCGAAGCCGGCGACCGCACCGCCGTACGCCGCTTCTGCGCCAACGAGACCGTAAACATCGCGCTTTCGTCATTCAACTCAGATATCAATAGAAACGGCATTACCGCCAACCTGCGCGCCGCCGTACCCGAAACCGTCCACGTAGGTGACGCCGACCTGTTTAGCGTGCTCTCAAATGCCTTGGAAAACGCTATCACCGCCGCAAGCGCCGCACCCCAAGGAAAGCGATTCGTCGACCTTGACCTGCGACTTGAGGACGGCCAGCTGTTGCTGTTAGTTTCCAACACGTTTGACCGCGCGCCGCGCATGGTCGACGGCATGCCCGTGACCCGGCATGCGGGCCACGGCTTTGGAACCAAGAGCATCAAACTTGCCGTGGAGCGCATGAACGGCAACTGCCAGTTCCGCATTAACGGCGATCGGTTTGAGCTGCGCGCTGTGATGTAGAAGTACGGCGCCGATCTCGCGGCGCGCCTCGCCCGCCAGGCAATCGCTCGCCGGTGCCGATCCGCTACAGTGGAGCGACCGCCGGGGTCAGCTGCTTGATGTAGGCCCACATGCGCTGCTTGGCCGCTTTGTCGGTCAGCGCCGCCTCAAAGCCATCGAGCGCGAGCACGCGGCGGCCCTGCACATGGGCGACCAGGCCGGGCTTGAGCATGGCGGTGTCGAAGTCATCAATCGCCACGAGCATATCGGCGTAGGTTTCGCGCATGACATCGGCCGCGCTGTTATCGAGCAGCAGCACCGCCTCGGGATCCAGAGCCTCAAGCGCCTCGCGGAACAGCTCGCACGGCAGAGTCTCGCCCACCGCGACCGCTCCGTCGCCTGCGCCGGCGACGCTTGCCAGCACGCAAAATTCCTCGGGCGCGTAGCCGATGGCCCCAAGCGCCTTGCGCAGCGCAGCACCGTCCGGACCGGCAGCCAGCTCGCCGCCCGAACGCTCGGCCTCGTCCAAATCGCCTTTGACCAGCACGATCGGCGAGCACGCGTTGCCCACGATGCGCACGCCACGGACCGCAAGCGATGTGAGCTCCTGCTCGGCCGCCTGGGCGATGGCTTCTTTTTTCTGGCTTTGTGACGTGGACATGCGCTCTCCAATCGTTTGCGTGCCCACCATTATATAAAAGAGCTGCCCGCGAGTGGTTGCTTTGCGGGCGGCTGGGTATAAGCACGGTCGTACTGAGTTTTACGCGGCCGAGCCGCGTCATATTATGGAGGTCACCATGGCTGACATTAAGCAGATTACCCCCGAGAACTTCGATTCCATCGTTAACGACAGCCTGCCCGTGCTGGTCGATTTTTGGGCGCCCTGGTGCGGGCCCTGCCGATCGCTCTCGCCCATCGTGGACGAGGTAGCCGATGAGCTGGCGGGCAAGCTTGCCGTTGCCAAATGCAACGTCGACGACAACCAGGACCTGGCCATGAGGTATGGCGTCATGAGCATCCCCACGCTGATTGTGTTTAAGAACGGCGAGGAGATTGACCGCTCGGTTGGCGCTCTGCCCAAGGCGAGGCTGCAGGCGCTGCTGGAGAAGCATCTGTAATACGCTTGTTACTTGCCCGCCGTCCATGAGCGGTTTTGCACCGCTCGCCGGACTGCCGGGTGCGGCGCGTGCGACCACGGATAGTATGGTAGCTACAAACAGCCCCCAGTGAACGGGTGCGAGTCGCACAGACTCGCACCCGTTTTCTTATGCAGCGGCGCGCAGAGCGGGCGTAGTAAAATCTGAACCACTGGATTACCGTCCACACAAGGAGATTTCCCATGCATGATGTTGGAATGAACATGAGCCAGCTTGCCATGAGCGTCAAGCAGGTCGACGACACCATCGAGCTCGCTCACGAGTGGAGCCATCAGTTGCTGCATGCGACCGAGAATTTTGACATGGAGCGCATCGGCGCCAAGCTCGAGGCAGCCATGGCCGCGCTGCACGAGGCCCACGACGCACTCGAGGGCTACGAAGAGGCCATCGAGGCCGACCACAACTCCGTCGGCTCCGTGAAGCTGGTGTAACGTGGCCGAACACGAGCACGGCTGCGGGTACGAGCACGAGCATCCGCACGGGGCGGACGGTGACGCAGGCTGCCACTGTAGTGGCTCCTGCTCCGAGCTGGTCCGCTTTTCGGTTACCGCACCGGACGACCTGCTGCGCCGTTTTGACGAACAGATCGCGCGCCGCGGCGACGTGGCCAACCGCTCCGAGGCCGTGCGCGACCTGATTCGCGCCTCGATCGCCAAGGAGCAGATGCGCACGCCCGATGAGCATGTTATCGGGTCGCTCACCATGATCTACGACCACCATACCGGCGACCTGACGCGCCGTCTGGACGAAGTGCAGCACGACTACACCGACGAGATCGTATCGACCATGCACGTGCATCTGGATCACCACAACTGCTTGGAGATTCTGGCGCTCAAGGGTCGCGGCGAGCGCGTCTACGAACTAGCCGACCGCCTGCTGGGCCTGCGCGGCGTTAAGCACGGCGAGCTCACGTGCGCCGCCACCAAGCGGAGCCTGGGGCTGTAGCGCACCTGTCCCTATTTGGTCGGTTTTGATGAGGGGTGTCGCATGCGACATGTGCATATTCATGTGACGGGCATTGTGCAGGGCGTTGGCATGCGGCCGTTTGTGTATCGCGAGGCCATGGCGCATGGCATTTGCGGATGGGTGCTCAACGCGGGCGACGGCGTGCATATCGAGGCGCACGCTCCGGCCGATGCGCTCGATGCTTTTGTTGCCGCGCTTTCTGCGCATGCGCCTGCGGCAGCCCGCGTTGAGCGAGTCGATATTGCGGATTTGGAGCCTGGCGGCTGGAGCGCTGCCGATGAGCAGGGCTTTCGCATTGTGGCATCGCAGGACCAGACCGCGCACACGACGCTCGTCTCGCCCGATATCGCCACCTGCGACGATTGCCTGCGCGAGTTGTTCGATCCCGCCGACCGACGCTATCACTACCCCTTTATCAACTGCACTAACTGCGGACCGCGCTTTACCATCATCCGGTCGCTGCCTTATGACCGAGCGGCCACGTCGATGAATTGTTTTCCCATGTGTCCTGAGTGTGCCGCGGAGTATGCCGACCCACTCGACCGGCGTTTTCACGCGCAGCCCGATGCCTGCTTTGATTGCGGGCCGCATATTACTTGGCGCGAGGCTGTGAACGGCGATGCGTGCGGGAATTCGTCCGCGACACCGGCCGTCGGCACCACACGCGAGGCCAGCGACGCTATCATCGAGCGCTGCGTCGAGCTGCTGGCCAGCGGCGGCATCGTCGCCATCAAGGGTCTGGGCGGATTTCACTTGGCATGCGACGCCTCCAACGAGCAGGCGGTAGCCGAGCTGCGCCGTCGCAAACGCCGCAGCAACAAGCCGCTTGCCGTTATGGTACGCGACCTTGCCGACGTTGAACGCCTGTGCCATGTCAACGACGTTGAGCGCGGCTTGCTGGCCGGCAGCATTCGCCCCATTGTGCTGCTGCGCCGGCGTGCTGTTTGCGGGAGCGACGGCGATTCTCCCGACGCCCTCGTACTCGCACCGTCCGTCGCGCACGACCTGCCCGAGCTTGGCGTTATGCTCCCCTACACCCCGCTTCAGCATCTGCTGCTTGCCGTGGCAGAAGCCCGCGGTATGCACGCGCTCGTCATGACCAGCGGAAACCTGAGCGAAGAGCCCATCGAGACCGATGACGATCTTGCCTGGGAGCGCCTCGTTGCCGCCGGCATTGCTGATGCGCTACTCGGCAACGACCGCGCGATCCTCTCGCGCTACGACGACTCCGTGGTGCGCGTGGTCAACGGCGCCATTATGCCCGTGCGCCGTGCCCGCGGATATGCCCCCCAGCCGCTGCCGTTGCCGGCGCTCGACGGCGCTCCGTCCTGCGTGCTCGCCTGCGGGCCACAACAAAAGGCCACGATTGCGCTCACGCGCGAAGGGACGAACGGCGAGGCAACCTGTTTTGTGTCGCAGCATATCGGCGATGTTGAAAACGGCGGGACCTTCGATGCCTGGAACGCCGCGCGCACGCGCTTGGAAGATCTCTTTGACTTGGCGCCCGCCGCCTTGGCCTGCGATTTACACCCCAGCTATCTATCGGACCAGTGGGCGCGCGAGCAGGCGCGAAAATGCAATCTGCCGCTCGTCGAAGTGCAGCACCATCATGCGCATATCGCGAGCGTAATGGCCGAGGCCATCGCCGCGGGCCAGCTTACAACCGACACGCGTGTCCTTGGCATCGCCTTCGACGGCACCGGCGCCGGCACCGATGGGACCATTTGGGGCGGCGAGTTTCTTGTTGCCAGCCTTGACGGCTTTGAGCGCACCGCGCATTTGCTCACCTGGGCGCTCCCCGGCGGGGCGGCCTCCGTACGCGACGCTCGACGCAACGCCTTTGCCCTGCTCAGCGAACTCGGCCTACTCGAGCACCCAGGCGCCGCTCAGCTTTTGGACAGCCTCGACGAGCAAACGCGTAGCGTGACAGCCACCATGATCGAGCACGGCATCAACAGCCCGCGCACCAGCAGCATGGGGCGTCTCTTTGATGCCGCGGCAGCAATTCTGGGCATCTGCGACAAGGCAACCTACGAAGGCGAGCCTGCCATAGAACTCGAAGCCGCCGCCTGGCGCGCGTTCAGCAGTGAAAGTGCCTGCCCCACCGGCAATATGGCCAGCTTTTCCGTAATCGAATCATCCCGTCCGGACGACTGCCATGTTCTGAACTCCAGACCGCTTTTTGAGGCGCTTTTGGAGGGAATCGGGGCCGGCGTGCCCGCCGACAGGCTCGCGCTCGACTTCCATGTCGCCGTCGCACGCGCATCGGCCCGCATCGCAAACGAGATCTGCGCCCGTGAAGGCCTCGACACCGTCGTGCTCTCGGGCGGCGTGTTCATGAACCGACTTTTGCTTCAGCTCCTCACCCGCGAGCTCAAAAGCATGGGTCTCACTGTCTTGATTCCCCACTCCGTGCCCGTCAACGACGGCTGCATCGCCTACGGTCAGGCCGCCATCGCTCGCGCTCGCCTCGCGCAGACAGCATCGCGATAGGCTGTTTTGTCAGCCTGCGCGCCGCCGTCTCACAGGTGTAACGCGTTTGCTCGTGACTCCCGCGAGCGCTACCATCAACTGATGGGTAATTAGGCGCCTATCCAGCGCAAAACGTATAAAAGGGGAACATTATGTGCCTTGCCGTTCCCGGTAAAGTGGTCAAACGCGACGACGACCTTAAGGCGACCGTCGACATGATGGGCATCGAGCGCCCCGTTTCGCTGCGCCTCGTGCCGACGGCACAGGTAGGCGACTATATTCTCGTGCACGCCGGCTTTGGCATCCAGATTGTCGATAAGCAGGAAGCGCAAGAGACGCTCGAGCTGGTCAACGCCATGACCGAACTGGTCGAAGAAGACCAGCTCGCCACCAACCCGGCCGAGGCATACTAGTGGCGGCGGCGCAGCCGGTTCGCTCCGGTATCGACTTTTCGGCATTTCGCGACCCCAGGCTGGCTCGCGAGCTCATCGATCGTATTCATGAGCTTGTCGGCAGCCGCAGCATCAACCTTATGGAAGTCTGCGGCACGCATACCGTGAGCATCGGGCGCTATGGCTTTCGCTCCATTATGCCTGCCGGGCTCAAACTGCTGAGCGGTCCGGGTTGCCCCGTCTGCGTTACCGCCAACCGCGATATCGACCATGCAATCGCGCTCGCCAAGATGGACGGCGCCATCATCACCACCTTTGGCGACATGATGCGCGTGCCCGGATCGTCCACCTCACTTTCTGCGCAAAAGGCAGCGGGGCGCGATATTCGCATTGTGTACTCCCCGCTCGATGCACTCGATATCGCCGAACACAACCCCGATCGCCCGGTCATCTTTATGGGCGTCGGCTTTGAGACCACGACGCCTGCCATCGCCGCCGCCATTTTGGAGGCCGATGCACGCGGACTCCAGAACTTCTCGGTCTATTGCGCCCACAAGACCACGCCGCCGGCGCTGCGCGCCATCGCCAACGATCCCGAGACTACTATCGACGGCTTTATCCTTCCGGGACACGTCGCCACCATCACGGGCTTAGCCCCCTTTGACTTTTTGGTCGATGAGTTCAATACCCCGGGTGTGGTCACCGGATTTGAGCCGGTCGATATTCTGCAGGGCATCTGCATGCTGGTCCAGATGGTTGTTGAGGGGCAGCCCGCAATCGACAACGCCTACCGCCGTGGCGTCAACGCAGACGGCAACCCCGTGGCGCTCCAGCTGGTCGAGCAGGTGTTTGAGCCATGCGACACCACGTGGCGCGGGCTGGGGCCGATTGCCAACTCGGGCCTTTCCATCCGCCCCGAGTTCTCGCGCTTTGATGCCCGCACTCGCTTTGACGTGCCCGTTGAGACGACGGTCGAGCCGCGTGGGTGCCGCTGCGGCGACGTGCTGCGCGGGGCCATTACGCCGAGCGACTGCCCTCTGTTCGGCCGCGCTTGTACACCCGAGCATCCCATCGGCCCCTGCATGGTGAGTTCCGAGGGCAGCTGTGCAGCATATTTCCGCTACCGAGGCTGTTAGGTTCCGGCCGTTCTACCAAAAGGGGGCCGGGCGCCCCCGCGCCCCACCCCCTAAAATTCGCTCCCCACTTGAGGTTTTCCTTT
>CABTZM010000039.1 GCA_902489295.1 uncultured Collinsella sp. | reverse complement strand
GCTGTCGTGCGTGACCATGAGCACCGTGGCGCGTAGGCGGCGGTTAAGGGCCTCCAGGCTCTCGAGCAGCAGACGAGCGCTTTTAGAATCGAGGGCGCCGGTGGGCTCGTCGGCCATGATCATGGTGGGGTCGGTGACGAGCGCGCGAGCCGCGGCAACGCGCTGCTGCTGACCGCCGGACATCTGGTAGGGATACTTGTCGAGCACCTGACTGATGGAGAGGCGCGCTGCCACATCCTGCACGCGGGTCGAGATCTCTGCCGAGTTTGTGCGGGCGATGGTGAGCGGCAGGGCGATGTTCTCGCGTGCCGTGAGCGTATCGAGCAGGTTGGAGTCCTGGAAGATAAAGCCGAGCTCCTCGCGGCGGAACTGCGAAAGCTTAGCCTGCTTCATGCGCGTCACGTCCTGCCCGTTGATGCGGATCGTGCCACTTGTGGCGCTATCGATGGTCGACACGCAGTTGAGCAACGTCGACTTGCCCGAGCCCGAAGCGCCCATGATGCCAACGAATTCACCGCGGTTGACGGTAAAGCTGACGTCGTTGAGCGCGCGGGTCACGTTGCCTAGCGCTCCGTATACCTTTTCGAGATGCGCGACCTCCAGTACCGGAGTCGCCATGTGCGTGGTTTGCATACCGAGTCCTTTCTTGCAATTAGTCTACGGCATCTATAGTCGCAAGAAGACGAGTCGGCTACCATCGATATGGCTTACGCTTGCCTTACCGTTGTGTAAGGTACGGGTAGCTAGCCTGTCACTTGTCGATGTTGAGAGAGGACTCCTGTTGAAGACTGTTCATGTTGCCGCTGGGATCATTCGCAAGGAAGGATCTGACGAGCTGCTTGCCGTGCAGCGCGGCTACGGCGACATGCAGGGACTTTGGGAGTTTCCCGGCGGCAAGCTCATGCGCGGCGAGACACCCGAAGACGCCGTACGCCGCGAGCTTATGGAAGAGCTGCAGGTAAAAGTCACCAACCTGCGCGATTTCTATACCGTTGAGTATGACTACCCCGATTTTCATCTCTCCATGGAGTGCTACTACTGCTCGCTCGCCGATGGATCCGATGAGCCTCAGAAGCACGACCGCCAGCTCGATATCCGCTGGATTCCGCGCACCTCACTTGCCACCGTTGAGTGGATGCCCGCCGACAAGGGGCTCATCGATGCCCTGATTGAGCTGAAGGAAGACCGGCTCGAGGCCAACGGCAGCACCAACGACGCCGAGACCGCTACGGCTGACGAGCCTGCCGCCAAATCCAAGTGCAAAGCCAAGCGCCGCAGCAAAAAGCGCCCCAAGCCCGGCCTGCTGGACGGCATCGATACCTCGGACCTTTCCGCTGACGAGCGTGAACTGGTCCGCCGTCGCGCCGCCATCAAAAAGTCCATGAAGGGCAACAAGCGCGCCAACACCAAGCCCGAGCTGCTCGTTCGTCAGCGTCTACGCGCTGCGGGCCTTACGGGCTATCGTCTGGAATGGAAGGTACCCGGCAAGCCGGATATCGCCTTTCCCGGGCGCAAGATCGCCATCTTCGTCAACGGCTGCTTTTGGCACCGCTGCCCCAAGTGCAACCCTAGCCAGCCCAAGCGCAACGTTGAGTTTTGGGAGGCAAAGTTTCGCCGCAACGTCGAGCGCGACCGCGCTGCCGTGGCAGCACTCACTCAAATGGGCTGGACGCCCATAACCATCTGGGAATGCGAACTCAAAAAGGACCGCATCGACGCCACGATGGAAAAGGTCATCGAGCAGGTGCGCGCCGCAGAGCCGCAGCGCTAACAGCGAGCATTCACACGCTCCGCACGTCCGCGCCACATCCACGTCACAAACCTTAGAAAGCCCTTAAGCCCAAAACCTTTCAAGAGTGTTACTCAATACCTCTGACCTGCAGTTTCATCGTAACACCAAACCAGGTTAAGCCTTTCTTTAGCGCTTCTTTGCGGCAGCCGCGGCATAATACAGCCAACGCACGGGACCTAGCAGCACACCCCGTGCGCAACCTTTTGGTGGACATCGAGGAGGCCGCATAAGCATGCATTCTTCCAATGACGCAGCACAGCAGCCATCCCTAAAACATGCAAACCTTTTCTCCTTCCCCCCGACACAGAGAAACGGCCTCCTCGACTCCCCCACCACAAAAACCAAGCGCTCAGCCGATCAGAGCCTCAACTTACGAGCATCCTTCGAAAAGCTCCAAGCATCCCTAGACAAGGCGTTCCCCGAACAGGCAAGAGCAATCTAAGCCCATCGCGCTTTATACTGATGCCATGCGAAACATGGATCACATAGAATTGCACCGCGGAGGACGCGAGGAAGCGTTTCCCGAGACCGCCGAAGACTGGCCCTATATTGCCGAACGCGCAGAATTCGCTCGCTATCCGGGCAATTCCGTCCCCTGGCACTGGCATTCCGAAGTTGAGCTTTTCTACATGGAGCAGGGAGCGATTGACTATCGAACGCGCGCGGCTCATGAGCACGTACGCTTTGAGGAAGGGTCCGCCGGCTTTATCAACGGCGGCGTTTTGCACAGCACGCTGCAATCACCCAATTCGGCGCCAGCCATTCAAATGCTGCATATCTTTCAGCCGTCGATGCTCGGCGATCCCGCGGGACGTCTCCAAAAGCGCTACATCAACCCATTGCTTCAATGTCGAGGCGTCGATGTGCTCAAATGGTCGCCCACCAATCCCGACGATATGCCCTTTATCGATTTGCTGAAGAGCTCCTTTAGCCACGACCTTCAACGGCCGCAGAACGAGATGGCGCTTCGAAATAGTTTGTCAGAGCTCTGGATTCAGATTTACGCCAAGGCCGAACCGCTCTTTTCCTCCGACAACGCCTCTTGGATGACCAACCGCGACGTACAGTTCAAGGCAATCCTGGACTATATCCGCGCAAACTATGCAGCCGCTATAGATGTGCCCCAGATGGCATCTGCAGCCGGCGTAAGCGAAAGAGAGTGTTACCGCATTATCGAAGCTTGCGCAGGAACGACCCCGGCGGCATATCTGCGCGCATACCGCGTAAACCGTGCTTGCGAACTTTTGGCACACACCACGCGAACGGTCCAGACAGTCGCGCGCCAATGCGGCTTTGCGACAGCAAGCCATCTTGGCCAGGTATTTAAAGAACAAATGGGATGCACTCCTTCGAGCTATCGAGCAGCGAGGCAGAATCTCGATAGTACCAGGCAGAAATCCCGCTAGCCCTTCTTCTGTCACTGCATCAAACTTGCAGGCAAACAACGGATAGGAGCTACTATATGAAGTACTTTGACTATATCGTGTTTGACGTTGATGGGACATTGGCAGATACAGAAGAAAGCGTGCTGTCATCGCTTGGCCAGATTATCCAAGAAGAAACCGGCAAAACGCTCCCCCGACACGAGCTTGAATTTGCCCTCGGCATACCCGGCAAGAACGCCCTTGAGAAACTTGGAATCTACTCGCAAGCAACGTTGGATCGCTGGTGCCACGTTGCTGCCAGCTTTAAAAGCACCATCAGCGTGTTTCCAGGTTTGCTTGAAGTCATCGCAAAACTTGCCGATAGCGGTTGCAATCTTGGCATTGTCTCCTCACGTGCGCGCGACGAATACGCAGAAGAAATAGCACCCCTTGGCTTCGACAAGTATTTTGAGCACATCATCCTTGTCGAAGACACAACCGAACACAAGCCCGCACCCGCACCCATGCTCGAATATCTCCGACGTACGGGCGCAAACCCCAACAGCGTCATCTACGTTGGCGACACCGTCTACGACGAACAATGCGCAACTTCAGCAGGGGTCAATTTTGCCCGAGCAGCATGGGGGTCACACCAAGACATCCCAAACGCCACCTACAACCTCAAAACCCCCAACGACCTACTAACCCTAACAACCAAGTAACCCACCCATCCCAAATTTTCAGCCCTAACGCCACAAGGGCGATTGAGCAGTACGGTTTGGGCGGGTCCCGTACTTAGTTTCCAAAATCATTCCGCAGCGCGATGACTTCTTATTATTTTCCGCCCTAACGCCACAAGGGCGACGACCTCGAGAAGCCCAACTTGGGAGGGACGAGGGCTCAGTTCCCCAATCTTTCCGCAGGGGGCAAAAAGCCTCGCCGCACGAAGTGCGCAGCGAGGCTTTTTGCATGCCCGAGGACGATTGGGGAACTAAGCCCTCGTCCCTCCCCGGGATATGTAGCGAGTCGGAGTACCCTTGCTGTTACTCTGCTTTGCCCACAGAGTTGAGGTTGGTCATGCGGATCTTAACCAGCTCGGTGATCTCGCGCATGCCCTCCTTGGCCGGCTTCTTGGGATCGAAGCAGGCGGGGTTCTCGGCCATGTAGGCCATGAAACCCTTGGTGTAGGCCTGACGCAGCTCGGTGGCGTAGTTGACCTTGCAGATGCCGTTCTTCACAGCCTCGGCAACCTGCTCATCGGGCACACCGGAGGTGCCATGCAGGACCAGCGGCACGTCGACGGCGTCGCGGATGGCCTTGACCACGGACTGCTCGATGTGCGGATCGCTCGTGTACACGCCGTGGCTGGTGCCAACGCCAATGGCCAGCGAGGTGCAGCCGGTGCGCTCAACAAACTCCTTGGCCTCGGCAGGATCGGTGTAGGGGCTCTCGCCCTCAACCGCGGGACCGTCGTCCTCCTTGCCGCCAACCTTGCCGAGCTCGGCCTCGACGGGCACGCCCATGGCGCGGCCAGCGTCGGCGACGGACTTGGTCAGGGCGATGTTGTCCTCGAAGGACTCGTGCGAACCGTCAATCATGACGGAGGTGTAGCCGGTGCGGAAAGCCTGCATGCAGCGGTCATAGCCATCGCCGTGATCGAGGTGCAGGGCGACGGGCACGGAAGCGCGCTCGGCGGCAGCCTTGACCATGCCGTAGAAGTAGTCCAGACCAGCGGTCTTGATGGTACCCGGGGTGGTCTGCATGATGACGGGGGACTTGGTCTCCTCGGCAGCGGCCAGAACGGCCATAACAAACTCGAGGTTCTCGACGTTGAACGCGCCGACGGCGTAGTGGCCGGCCTGAGCGTCCTTGAGCATCTTTTCGGTGGTAACAAGTGCCATGAGCGTTTGCTCCTCTCCCTCGCCCGCATCTGGACATCGGGCGTACGTGTCCGCAAGGCGTTTTACCTTGCGTTTTGCTGCGCTCATTGTATGAAATTCAGCGTCTTTGCACGTGTGAGATATTGAGCCCATGCAGGTCAATACAGTCGTTTTTGAAAAGTAAACGGAAGGAATTTGAGCCGAGTGGACATGTTCGATATTGAATTTTGGGCGTTCAGCGTCTTTCTTCTATAGAAAAGATAAGTAATCGAAAGGTGTTTTCTTACTCAAAAAGAAAATGAACGAAAATAGAGTCAACACAATTCCTGCAAATTTAGCCGAGAATGGAGCAAGCATGGCCCAAGCCACCAACCGCGCTTTTGCCGACGAACGCCGTACCGCCATTATGGAAATGCTCGATCATAATGCCTCGGTGCAGGTAGCAGAAATCGCCCAGACCTTTGGCGTGTCCTCCGTCACCGCCCGCGCCGACCTGGACGCGCTCGCCGAAGCAGGCAAGCTGCGCCGCACGCACGGCGGTGCCGTATCACTCCACAAACGTCTGACCGTCTCCACGCAGGATCGCCGCATCAATGTCAACGTCGCCGCCAAGCAGGCCATCGCGCAAAGCGCCATCGAGCTCGTCAATGACGGCGACACGCTGCTCGTCGACTCGGGCACCACGGCGCTCGAGTTCGTCCGGCTCCTCGATCAGCGCGACGGTATCACCGTCATCACGGCCGACATTACCATTGCCGATTACATCGACGAGAGCATGCCCTCAGTCGATGTCGTCATGCTGGGCGGGGCGCTGCGCAAAGGCCATCGTTATTTGTACGGACCGCTCACTATGCAGGCGCTCCAAATGGTCCATGCCGATCTGGCCGTCATGTGCCCCGGCGCCTTTGTCCCCAGCTGCGGCTTTACGACCGACTTTCCCCAGATGGCCGAGACCAAAACGGCCATGATCGCCGCGGCCCATCAAAGCGTCGCCCTCATGGACGCCAGCAAGGTTAACGGACGCGGCATGTACCGCTTTGCCGAGCTTGCCGATGTCGACTCCATCGTGATGGACCGTGACCCCGACCATGCCGTCGCCACCTCGATCGCCGAGGCCACTGACAGCTCACGTCCAGCCCTCGTCATCGCCGGCGCTTAAACAAAAACCACCACAAAGGTCTCCTTTGTGGTGGTTGAGCATCAGAAGTGAATGTGTCGCTACTTGGACAGCTCGTCGGCGAGAACCTCGATCTGAGCGCGCGAGGCGTCGTTGAGCGAGCCCAGCACGGTCACCTTGTTCTGCGCCAGGGTGATGTCCTTCATGCCCTCGAGCTCCTTGGTCATAACCTTGGCAGCGGTGGGCGCCCAGGAGCCGGCCTCAACGAGCGCCACCGTACGGTTCTGATAGGCGTGCTCGGCAAGCGTGTGGATAAAGGTGCTCATGAACGGGAAGATCTCGCCCTGATAGGTGATGGAAGCGAGCACCAGACGGTCGTAGCGGAACGCATCCTCAACGGCCTCGGCCATGTCGTCGCGAGCCAGGTCAAAGACGGAGACCTTCTGGCCGCGAGCATCAAGCGCTGCGGCGAGCTCCTCGACGGCAGCCTTCAGATGGCCATACACGCTCGCATAGGCGATCGTGATGCCCTCGTCCTCGGGCTGATAACTCGACCAGGTGTTATAGGTGTCGAGGTAATAGCCCAGGTTCTCGGTCAGTACGGGGCCGTGGAGCGGACAGATGATCTGGATATCCAGATCGGCGGCCTTCTTGAGCACGGTCTGCACGAATTTGCCGAACTTACCGACGATGCCAAAGTAGTAGCGGCGCGCTTCGCAAGCCCAGCCTTCCGGGTCCTCGATGTCGTTGGCGCCGAACTTGCCAAAGCCGTCGGCACTAAAGAGCACCTTGTCGGTGGACTCGTAGGAGAAGATCACCTCGGGCCAGTGCACGTTGGGGGCGCCGACAAACGTTAGGCTGTGACTGCCCAGATCGAGCACGTCGCCCTCTTTGACGACCATCTTGCGCTCGGGGTAGTCGGTGCCAAAGTAGTTGACCATCATGCGGAAGGCGCCCATGCTAGCCACAATCTGTGCCTGGGGATAGCGCTCCATAAAGGCGGCGATGCCAGCGGAGTGATCGGGCTCCATATGGTGAACGACCAGGTAATCGGGCGTGCGACCGTCGAGCACGGCTTCGATGTTACCGAGCCACTCGTCGACAAAACCGCCGTCGACTGAATCGGCGACAGCGATCTTTTCGCCCAAGATAACGTAGCTGTTGTATGCCATACCGTTCTCGGACACATCGTACTGGCCCTCGAACAGGTCAATGTCGTGATCGTCGACGCCAACGTAGCGGATATCCTTGGTAATCTCCATCAGGCAAAGCCTCCTAGATAGACAAAAGAGCCCGTCTATCATAGCACTCGGCTGCATCCCAACAGCTATCTGCCGGCATCCTTACCGATTGTTATTGAAATGCGATAAATCGCCGTTTACCAGCACAAACTATGAGCGCGGTATCGCCGTGCTATGTCGAATGATGAGCTGGCCGGGAATACGAATGGCAACGGTTTTGCCCACCGTACCCGCCTCGGGAACCGCATGCTCAAACACCTCGCGCCCACGCTGATGCAAGTCGAATCGAACGGTCGTGAGCTCGTTGTGTGCTACAAAATCATCGAGCGAATCATCGACGCCCACCACGCTCACGTCCTCGGGCACGCGCAAGCCGCTATCGCGCAGCGCGGCGATGGCACCGTTTGCCATTTGGTCGTTTGCCGCGTAAATCGCCGTCATGGTGCGGTCGTGCTCGGCCAGATATCTGCCGGCCTCGTAACCGCTGTTGGCAGACCAATCGCCCTCGAGCGGCGCCTGCGGCTTAATGTGCCTACGCTCGAGCGCGTCCTGCCAGCCGGCGCGACGAAACTGTTCATCGACCGAGAACGACGGGCCGCCGATATAACGAATCTGCTCGTGTCCCAGCTCAAACAGATGATCCATGAGCAACAGCGAGCAGCCGTAATGGTCGGAATCGACCGTGGTCACGCGCGGATGCGCGTACATGGTAACGATGACCGTGCCAATGCCCGGCAGTGGATCAAACGTCTCAAAATCGGGCGCCATGCGACTCATGCCGATGATGATACCGTCCACGGGCAGCGCGGCCATACGACGCGTGGCCTCGGCAAGCGAGAATTCCTCGGTCTTGGACATCTCGACCAGCGTGATGGCGCAATTATGCTCGCGAGCAGCGCTGGCGATGCCGTCGATCATTGAGAGGTTGCCAAACTTGGTGACATCGTTGACACACAGACCGACCGAATGGTAACGGCCGTCGCGCAGCGAGCGACCGGCATAACTCGGACGGAAGCCGAGTTCTTGCATAGTGGCCTGCACGCGCTGACGTGTCTGCTCGTTAACGTTGGGCAAGCCGTTGGCGACGCGCGAAACCGTCTGCTGCGAAACGCCAGCAGCGCGGGCGACGTCGGCCATAGAGACCGGACGCGAACTGGTATCGTTGGACGGGCGCCTTGCCACAGGATCACCTTCACCCTTGCGAGATCTGAATAGCGTGCATGCCGGCCCGGGCAGAAATACACCCCGCGCCGAAGCCCGCTATCGTCGGACGCATGTTAACGTACTCTACTTTTTCTATCTGCATCTCTTCTGCTTTATAAGTCCATACGGCAGTACCGTTCACGGCTGCATTTCTACCGATTACCAGATTCTCAAAAAGTGACAAGCGATGTGTTATGAGTACGTTAACATAGCCCGTAACGTGCGGCATCGTGAACACGTGATTCATGCCGCTTCAAGTTGTTAACGTACTCATAACGACGCAAAACTCACCCGTGCGCGCCAAGGAAAGGACTCCCATGACCACCCCCGACGAAAAGACATTCGCCACGCTCACCAAGCTGTTTGAGGAGGAGTTTGGCCCCATCGGCGACCGCCAGGTGCTCTACGTGCACGCGCCCGGCCGCTCCGAGATCAGCGGCAATCACACCGATCACGAGGGCGGTCACGTTATCGCCGGCTCGCTCGATGTCGCCGTCGACGGCATCGCCGTGGCAACCGATTCCAACAAGATTCGCGTCGCCGACGAGGGCTATCCTACGTTTGAGATCACGCTCAACACGCTGGATATTCAGGAGTCCGAGAAGGGCACGTCCGCAAGCCTCGTGCGCGGTATGGCCCATGAGGTCGCAGCGCTTGGTGTTGAGCCCAAGGGCTTCGACTTCGCCTTCACCTGCTCCGTCCCCTCGGGCGGTGGCCTTTCCAGCTCTGCTGCCGTCGAGGCCGCGTACGGCCGTGCCATGGAGACGCTCTGGGGCGCGCCCGCCATTGAACCCGTCGCACTCGCCCAGATGAGCCAGCGCACCGAGAACAACTACTACGGCAAGCCCTGCGGTCTGATGGACCAAGCTGCCGTGTGCCTGGGCGGCCTCGCCTACATGGACTTTGAGGACCAGGCTCAGCCTAAAACCCAGAAGCTCGAGCTCAACTTTGAGGATCACGGCTATGCGCTCGTGCTCGTTAAAGTTGGCGCCGACCATGTGGCAGCCACCGACGACTACGCCGCTGTTCCACGCGAGATGCAGGACGTCGCCGCCGAGTTTGGCAAGGCACGCCTGTGCGAGGTAAACGTGGCGGACTTTGACGCCAAGCTCCCCGAGCTGCGCGCCAAGCTGGGCGACCGCGCCTGCCTGCGCGCCGTTCATTACTGGTACGAGAACGGCCTGGTCGATAAGCGCTGGGCGGCCCTGAACGCCGGCGACATTGACCAGTTCCTGGTCCTGACGCGTGAGTCCGGCGCCAGCTCCGCCATGTACCTGCAGAATGTTGTTGCCAAACTGGGTGCCGAGCAGCCTTCCATGTACGCGCTTGCTCTTGCCGAGCATGTGCTCGACGGCCGTGGCGCCGTTCGTATCCACGGCGGCGGCTTTGGCGGTACCATCCAGGCCTTCGTGCCGCTCGAGCTGGTCGACACCTTCATTGCCAAGATGAACGGCTGGCTTGGCGAGGGCTCTGCCCGCCACTACGCGATTTCTGACAAGGGGGCTTACGCGGCATGGCTGTAATGACTGATGTGCGCGAGGCCGCGCAGGGCCTCATCGAATATGCCATCCACCGATCGATGATCGGCCAGGACGATCGCATCTGGGCATACAACACCGTTCTCGAGTGCATCGGCGCCACAGGGCCGGCACTCGACATGGCCTGGGCGCTCCAGGTTGAGAAACTCTCGCTCTTGCACCCCGATACCCTGCCCGACTTTGACCTTGAAGGCACGCTTGCCGCGCTTGCCGAGGCCGCCGTTGCCAACGGCGCCGCCGAGGACACGGCGTCGGGCCGCGATCGCATCGCCATGCGCATCATGGGCGCGCTCATGCCGAGGCCTTCGGTTGTAAACGAGGAATTCAATGGGCGTATGGGCGTCAACGAGCCCCGTGCCGCGACCGACTGGTTCTACGGCCTGTGCTGCGACGCCGGCTACGTGCGCCGTGCCGCCATCGCGCGCAACATCAAATGGCGCACCCCCACCAACTGGGGTGATCTTGAGATCACCATCAACCTGTCCAAGCCCGAGAAGGACCCGCGCGATATCGCCGCGGCCGGTGCCGCCAAGAACACGGGCGAGAAGTATCCCGCCTGCCAGCTCTGCATCGAAAACGAGGGGTATCCCGGACGCTCCGCCGCAGCCGACGGCGGCGCTCACCCCGCCCGCCAGAATCTGCGCGTAATCCCCATCCAGCTCGACGGCGAGCGCTGGGGCTTCCAGTACAGCCCGTACGCGTACTTTAACGAGCACTGCATTGCCATGAGCTCTGAGCATCGTCCGATGCACGTCGACCGCAAGGGCCTGACCTGCCTGCTCGATTTTGTGGACCTGTTCCCGCATTACTTCATCGGCTCCAACGCCGACCTGCCCATCGTGGGCGGCTCGATTCTTTCGCACGACCACTTCCAGGGCGGCGCACACGAGTTCCCCATGATGCATGCCGCCGAGGTCTCGCAGTTTAGCGTGCCCGGTTTTGACCAGGTCAGCGGTAGCGTGCTGCAGTGGCCGCTCTCGGTGCTGCGCCTGCGCTCGCACGACCGCGCTCAGCTGCTCGACGCTGCCGAGAAGATTATCCTCGCCTGGCGCGAGTGGACCGATGAGTCTGTGGGCGTCATCGCGCACACAGCCGATGGCGTGGCGCACAACACCGTGACGCCCGTCATTCGCCGCGTAGACTCCCGCGGCAACGCCGGCGGCGAAATCTACGAGGCCTACCTGGCGCTTCGCTGCAACATCACGACCGACGAGCATCCGCTGGGCGTTTTCCACCCGCATGCCGAGTATCACCACATTAAGAAGGAGAACATCGGCCTGATCGAGGTCATGGGCCTGGCGATTTTGCCGCCGCGCTTGGTTCCCGAGCTCGGCGCTGTCCGCGAGCACCTGCTGGCGGCCAAGGCCGATGCCAGCTACGATCTCGCCGGTGCGCTCGAGGGCGATGATCTTTGCCGCAGCCACGCTGCATGGGCCGAGGACGTTTTTGCCCGCCGCGCCGACGAGCTTACGGCCGACAACGCCATCGATATCCTGCACGAGGAGGTCGGCGTGGTGTTTGGCCACGTACTCGACAACGCCGGCGTCTTTAAGTGGGACGAAGCCGGCCGCGCCGCCCAACAGCGCTTCATCGACTCGCTGTAGCATACGAGTTCGAGCCTCATCAGCGGCCACGACATAACCGCCCACACGACAACGGCGCCCGCCGGCAACATCGCCGACGGGCGCCGTTTTTGAGTGTAGTCATTGGGGACGCTCTTAAACGACCAGTCATTAAAGAGCATCCCCAATGACTAATGACTCGAGCGTGGAAAATCTCCCTCTTTAAGCTCGTATGGGCACCAAAAACGGGAGATTATCCACGCTCATTCTATTAGGAGTCACAACCGCTACAACTCTACGACCTCAACGCTGTTGTAGATCTCGTCCCAGCGGTCCATGACCAGGTGGCCGGTCTTGGGATCCATGGCGTTGAGCTTGCCGCAGGTATTGGCGGTCTTGAGCACCGTGACATCGTCGGCACCAGCAGCAATGGCATGCGCAAAGCCGGCGATGGTCGAGTCGCCGGAACCCGTCGCGTTCACAGCCGCAATCGCGGGCGTCTTGGCGCGGAACGCGCGACCCTCATGGAAGCCCACCGAACCGGCAGCGCCCATCGAAACGACAACCCAGGGGATACCGGCAAAGCGGCCATCGGCGGCAAGCGCCTCGCGCAGGGCATCGACATCATCGGTCGTAAAGGACGTACCCAGCAGACCGTTAATCTCGGTCAGGTTGGGCTTTACGAGCTCAGGCTTAGCGTCGGACTCCAGCGCGGCCTCCAGCGATGCGCCCGAAGTGTCAAGCAGCACCTTGGCGCCCGCCTCCTCGGCGATCTTCACGAGCTCGGCATAGTAACCGGCATCGACGCCACGCGGCAGCGAGCCTGAAAGCGTCACAACGTCCGCCTTCGCTGCAAGCTCGGCGAACTTGGCCGTAAAGGCCTCGAGCTCGGCAGGCGCAATCTGCGGACCGCTCTCCAGCAGCTCGGTCTGATTACCCTCGTGCAGGATATTCAGGCAAATGCGCGTCTCACCGGCAATGGGCACAAAGTCATTCTTGACGCCATCGGCATCCATGAGCTCGGCCATATAGGCACCCATGTGACCGCCAAGCAGGCCGGTCGCGAGCACGTCGTCGCCCAACTGCAACAGCACACGGCTCACGTTGAGGCCCTTGCCACCAGCGGTCTTTTCGGGCGTCACACGGTTCACGTCGTCGATAATCAGCTTGTCGAGTTGATAGCGTGTATCGATCGACGGGTTCATGGTAACGGTCAGAATCATATTGAACTCCTGTTTCCGGGGCACGACGTGTGCGACCCCAAACATACGATA
Source organism: uncultured Collinsella sp. (assembly GCA_902489295.1). Taxonomy (GTDB): domain Bacteria; phylum Actinomycetota; class Coriobacteriia; order Coriobacteriales; family Coriobacteriaceae; genus Collinsella. Next base: position 1,167 of record CABTZM010000039.1, on the reverse strand, counting down.
GCTCTTTAAAGGATCTCGATCTCAAAGCCGCGAGTGACGGTCTCTCCCGGCTTGGCCACCAGGCAGCCACGCTTGTGCTCCAGAATATCGTCCTCGTCGGAGCAGGTGGACAGACCACCCCACGGTTCAACAGCCACAAAGTCGCCCTCGGGCTTGCTCCACACAATCAGGTACGGCATATCGGGGAACGTCAGGCGCACGCCCTTGTCCTCGGTTTTCTTGGTCAACGTAACCACGCGGCTCTCGAGCACGTCAAAGATGGTCTCCGCGAAGTCGAAGAGTTCGTGGGTAAGCGGCAGGTTCTGGCCGATCATGGGGTTCTTGCTGCGATGCTCAACATCAATCAGGCCCGTCGAGGGAACGGCAGTACAGAGCTCGGTGGCCTCACGCTGCTCAAAACGGAGCTCGTAATCGTCATAGGACTCGCCCTCGTCGAGTGGGCACTTAAAGCCGGGGTGACCGCCCACAAAGAACGGCATGTCCTCGGTGCCCTCATTGGTCACCTCGTACGACACGGCCACCTTTTCCGAATCGATCGTGTAACGAGCAACGATCTTAAACGGATACGGGTACTGCTCGAGCAACTCGGCATGGTCGGCAGAGCTTAGGCTCAGCGCAACCATGTTGTCGCTCTGCTCCTCGAGCTTCCACTCCTGCTTGCGGGCAAAGCCGTGGCGGGCAAGCTTGACCTCGCGGCCGCCCATGGTCATCGCGCGGCCGTTACGAATGCCACCGCAGATCGGGAAGCAAATGGGTGCCTGGCCCGACCAGACCGAAGGATCGCCCTGCCACAGGTACTCGCGACCATTGGCTTTAATCGAAGTGAACGATCCTCCAGCCGTGCTCAGTGCCACACGAATAGAACCGTTATCAAGAACAAACTCCATAGGAGCCTTCCCTTTCTTACGCCAGCCCGCCGAGTCAGTGGGGCTGATAGAAAACCGGCCCGCGCCCCCTCACAGAAACGCGAGCCGTCAATTGATAAGCTGCAGAATGCCGGGCACCGCCAAAACGAAGCACACAAGCTCGGCAAGCAAACGTGTTATCGGAGCAACTTGCCATACCAGAACGCTTCGCAACAACAGCGGTAACCCTGCTGGTACCCCTACGTCAGCGAGCAGCGCTCAGGTGCCCCAGGTCGCCGCGAAAGAGGAGCGACGCGTACTT
>CABTZM010000038.1 GCA_902489295.1 uncultured Collinsella sp. | reverse complement strand
TCGGCCAGCGGGTACTTGATGCCCTTGGCGTAGTCGGTGATGACGGAGAAGGCGGTAACCTCGGTAGCGGTACCGGAGGTAGAGGAGATGGCGCAGAAGTGAGCCTTCTGACGCAGCTCGGGGAAGCTGAACGGCTGGATGATGTTATCGAAGGACTCCTCGGGATACTCGTAGAAGACCCACATGGCCTTAGCGGCATCGATGGGCGAGCCGCCGCCGATGGCGATAATCCAGTCGGGCTCGAACTCGCGCATGGCCTCGGCGCCCTTCATGACCGTCTCGATGGACGGATCGGACTCGACGCCCTCGAACAGCTTGACCTCGAAGCCGCCCTCTTTGAGGTCGGCCTCAACGTCCTGCAGGAACCCGCCGCGGCGCATAGAGCTGCCGCCAGAAACGATGATGGCCTTCTTGCCCTTGAGGTTCTTCACCTCGTGGCGAGCGCCCTCACCAAAGTACAGATCGCGAGGATTGGTAAAACGTCCCATACTGTGCCTCCTAAACAAGCCCCTCTTAGACTTGCGTATATAACGGAGCACCCGATTGGCTCCGTTAGGACCGTTTTGCGCGTTGCCGGCGATGACAAAGCGCGATGTCTAAACGTCTCAACGCTCAGACAAACACTATTTTACCGTTCTGGTTGGTCAGTTATTCACCTAAAGCCGACAATGATGAAACGTTTTTTCTATCCCTGAAGACCCTTGTGGGGCATTCATACTCCCAAGCTGGGCAAACGTTTTATCAAGGTTGACCACATATCCCGGACAGGACGGTGCCCCTCCAAAATACGCCCCGTTCGCCGCCAAAAATCGACCGTTTGCGGCACCGTGATACCACTCAGTCGTCCAAGGTGCCGACATTTGTGCGACATCCGTCTTCGTGGTGCAAAGGTGCATGTCCAAGTGCGGCACCCCCGGTGTGCCACATGCGGGTAAACTAGAACCTTATATAGAGACATTTGAACCCTAACCGCAGCAAAGGAGGCCCCATGGCATTCGATCCCATTCAAGAGGATTGCCATCGCCTCGTTCTTGAGGCCTTGCGCCGCGACAATATCCCGCTCACCGACGGCCCCGCCGTCGAGCGTCTGATGGAGCAATTCACCCGCAACCCCGCGCCGCTCATCGTGCACGACCGCGACCGCGCCGGGCATCTGATTGCCAAGGTGGTCGAGGCCGTCGACTACCGCATTCCCTTTATCCCCGACGATGCCCAAGCCGAGCAGGAAGAGGCCGCTGCCGAGAACATGCTTCGCGAGGCCGCCGCACTCGATCCGGCCAACTGGGATGCGCAGCGCATGTTGTGCGCCCTCACCGCTGACTCCAACGAGGAATACGTGCAATATCTGGTGTCCAAGTGCGACGAGGTGGAGCACGACCTGGCGCTCAAGATCGCCTCGGCGCAGGACCCCTACGAGCGCGAGGCTGCAGGCGACCTGACCCGCCGTCCCTACCTGCGCTGGCTTGCCGCCTTGGCATCGCGCGCGCTCATTAGCGGCCGCTACCGCATGTCGCTCGAAGCCGCAAACCGCAGCCTCGACTTTGCCCCCAACGATCCTGCCGGCGTCCGCCACACCGCAATGCTCGCCATGGCAAAGCTCGAATACCCCGCTGAGGAGCTCAAGCGCTTTCGCTCTGCCCACTCCGTCCCCTATCTCGCCAACACGCCGCTGCGCCGTCGTCCCAAGGATGCAGAACGCGACTTGGACCCGTGGACGCTCATCGCATTGATGAGCGCAGCCTGGCGCGAGCTGGACTACGAAGGCGCCGAGCACTACTTGCGCATCCTCGCACGCTCGTGCCCGCACGCAGCCGAGGCGCTCTACTTCCAAACCGAGTTTCCCGATGGCGTCTATGCTCGCGTCAACGTAGGTCCGGGCTCCACCGATGAGCTTGTCCTTGCCCTGTCCGAGGCGACGCCGGTGCTGCAGGAGGGCCTAGGCGCGCCCGACAACGCCAGCTTTGCCGCCTGGGTCGCCACCAACGACATCGTGCGCTCCCAGATCGACGAACGAATCCTGCGCGCGGCCGAACAGGGGTTGCCGTTTAAGGGAGGAGACCTCTAATGGATCCGAGCGTCTACATCCCCGCTTACCTGGAGCGCGCCTATCTGGCATCGCACCCCGAACTCACCGATGCAGCACGCGAGCTTGTCCATAACGACATCAGCGCAAACCCTCACAAGTATGCGCAGACCGAGCATGCCCAAGCGCTGCTGTCCTATGCCGGCGTTCATCGTCATTTGCTTGACGAGCTTCGCCGCATCGAGGACATGGGCAGCGACGAGGAGTTTGAGCAGACGCGCAACCGCCTGTTCGACGACATGCGCGACGAGCTGCTCAAGATTGTTCGCGTCGATGCGCTGGCCGTCGATGCTCAGTTGCTCGCCATCATCCTGGCGGACACGCCCGTCGACGCCTGCCTGGGCGACCTGATGAAACTCGAGGCGACCACGGCCGATTACCTGCAGCAAAGCGTGCCCGGGTTTGATATGGAGGCCCCGCACTACTGGGCCAATAATGTTTTGGCCGACGGTGTCACCGCAGCAGACCTTACCGTGAGCGAGCCGGCGCTTATCGGCTGGCTTCACACGCTCGAGGCCATCTCGCAGCTGTGCATGGCGAGCGCTCGTTACCGCGCCGCCGCCAACTACTCTCGCCGTGTTCTTAAGGCGGAGGGCTATCCCACCCGGGCCGCCGGCACCGTGTTGCTTGCCCTCGCCCGCTTGGAAGACCAGGACGGTTTTTTTGCCCTGGCACATCAGCTCGAGGAACAGATGGGGGCAGACGCACTCGAGAACTCCCCCTGGTACCTGCTCGCCCGCACGATCCTGCTGTTCAAAACAAATAAGATGCGCCCGGCGACGCGCGCGCTGCGTGAGTTCGCTAACCGTTGCGAGGGTGGCGCGTTCTTCTTGCTGAATCCCATGTACCAGACACCGTACCTTCCCTGCCGGCCCGAGCCACGCGATCCCTGGGATCTTTCGCACCAGGCAGTTTGGGAGGCCGACGGCATTATCTCGGACACCCCCGACTTTGCCCCCTGGGCCAACGCCTGCGAAGATGTATCGCAGCTCGCCCAGGAATTTGCGCGCCGCTACGGCTTTTAGCGACGCCATTGCCCCGATTATGTCATTAACGTTAGGAACGGCTTCATGAACCTCCGCTCATCTCTCGCCTGTACCTCGAGCGATATCGCCCGATGGGGACTGCGCTCCGTCCTCAAACGCCAGGGCGGCGTGCTTCCTGGCCGCATCGCCATGAAGATTGATCCCGAGCTGCTGAGCGACCTCGCGAGCCTGGTCGATCGCAGCGTGGTGATCACCGGTACCAACGGCAAGACCACGACCTCGAACCTGATCGCCGACGCCGTCGCCGCCAGCGGCGCCACCGTGGTGTGCAACCGCGCCGGCAACAACATGGAGCCGGGCGTGGTGGGCGCGCTGCTCGAGTCTCGCGGCAGCCTTAAGCGCGCCGGCAGCGGCAAGCGCGTGGGCGTCTTTGAGTGCGACGAGCTCTACACCGTGCGCGTCCTGCCCAAGCTCAAGCCGACGTACTTTGTGCTACTCAACCTGTTCCGCGACCAGCTGGACCGCTACGGCGAGATCGACCATACCCAAGACGTCATCGCCCATGCTTTGGAGCTCTCGCCGGCAACGACGCTCATCTATAACGCCGACGACCCGCTGTGCGCCTCGATTGCCGCACGCGCTCCCAACGCAAGCATTGCCTTTGGCATCGACGGCGCCACCAACACCGAGTCCGACCGCATTAGCGACTCGCGTTTTTGCTCGCAGTGCAACGCGCCGCTGGAGTACGACTACGTGCAATACGGCCAGCTCGGCGCCTATCGCTGTCCCTCGTGCGGCTGGGCGCGCCCTGCGCTTGTCCGCCGCGTGACAGGCGTGGAGCTCGGCTGCGACGGCTACGGCTTTGACCTGATCTTTGGGGCTGCGTCCGACGCGACCGCTGCGCACATCGCCACGCGCTATAACGGCCTGTACATGGTCTATAACGTCGCCGCCGCCTTCTTTGCGGCGCACGAGCTGGGCGTGGACGCGGCGCACCTGCAGCCCACGCTTAATGCCTACGTGCCCGCCGGCGGACGCATGGGCCGCTGGGATATTGCCGGCCGCACCGTCGAGGCCAACCTGGCCAAGAATCCCGTGGGCTTCGATCGCCAGATCCAGTCCATTAAAACGGCAGGTGGCAGGCTCTGCGCCTTCTTCCTAAACGATAACGATGCCGACGGCCACGATGTCTCGTGGATCTACGATGTCGACTTCGAGCGCATCGCCGACACGCCGGGTCTTGTCGCCTTTGCCGGAGGCACGCGTGCGCACGACATGCAGGTACGCCTCAAGTACGCCGGCATCGATGCCACGATTATCTCGGACGTCGCGCAGGCGATCGGCGCCGTGGCAGACGAGGCCGCCGATGACACCTTCTACGCCGTCGCCAACTACACGGCCTTCCCGCCGTTAGTCAAGGAGCTCGACGGGCTTAAAGACGACGATGCAAGCTCGATTGTCTCCCACGCCGTAACGCGCGCCGATGGTAGCGCTGTCCCCACCGATATTGCGCCGGTCGAGCTTTCGCGCCCCCTGCGCATCGTCTACCTGTATCCCGATGCGCTCAACCTCTACGCCGACGGCGGCAACGTTATCGCGCTCGAACGCCGCTGCGCCTGGCGCGGCATTCCCGTGCGTGTGGACGAAGTCCACATGGGCGAGACGCTCGACCTGACCGACGCCGACATCGTTATGATGGGCGGCGGCTCCGATCGCGACCAGCTGGCCGTGGCACACGAACTGCTCGCTCAAAAAGACAAGGTCGCGGCCTATGTTGAGGACGGCGGCACACTGCTTGCTATCTGTGGCGGCTATCAGCTGCTCGGCCGTTCGTACTATATGGGCGAAGATCGCATCGAGGGCCTGGGCGTCATTGCCGCCGAAACCGTACGCGGCTCCGACCGCCTGATCGGCAACGTCGCCGTCAAGACCGACCTGTCACCCGAGCCCTTTGTGGGATTCGAGAACCACGGCGGCCGCACCTTGCTCGATGCAGAGGCCACGCCGCTCGGAACGTCTGTCGTCACGGGCACCGGCAACAACGGCGACGATGGCTTTGAGGGCATCATCTACAAGGGTGTCATCGGCACGTACCTGCACGGGCCGGCGCTCCCCAAGAACCCCGAGCTCGCCGACTGGCTCATCACCCACGCCCTCGAGCGCCGCGGCGATGCGCAGGCCACAGCCCTGCTGCCGCTCAAGCCCCTCGACGACACCTACGAGCGCACCGCTCACGACGCCGCCATGAAGCTCCTCCCCTAACGCCCCACCACCACAAAGGGGACAGGCACCTTTGTGGTGGTTTTCCAGTTTGCCAACGATATACGCGCCGGCAAAAAAGTCTGCTATACTCTTTCCCGCTGTCCCCATCGTCTAGCGGCCAAGGACGCCACCCTTTCAAGGTGGATATCGCGGGTTCGAATCCCGCTGGGGGCACCATTTGAAATGCAAAGCCCGTTACCCTTGTGGTGACGGGCTTTTTTCTTCTCCAACGCCGGGATTCGAACCCGACAGGGTGCGGAGCTGAGGAAACGCGTAAGCGTTTTCCAGCGCAGCACGCAAGGAGCGGAGCGACGCAGCGAAAGCGGGCGGCGCCAGTCGCACGCGGACATCCCGCTGGGGGCACCACAGAATCTGAGAAGCCCGTTACCAATTCGGTGACGGGCTTTTTGCTACCCATACGCCGGGATTCGAACCCCGAAGGCATAAAATCACACTGTCATCCAAGGGCCGTGGACAAAAAATAGCAAATATGAGTACTGTTACCAATTTAGTAACAGCGATTTCATGCCATCAGAAGGCGATTTGGACACAAGGCGTCCTACGGCGGAGGAATTGCAGGCATTTATCAGCTAAGTACTTGGACATATGTTGCGTAACACTGCATATTTTGCAAAAAGATAATGCTACAGGGCTTGTGACAGTACTCATATTTGACGTTTTTTGCCCACGACCCCTTATTGTGTGGGCGAATCAGTTGCAAAGCGGGATCCAAAGCGTCCTTCGCAAACAAATAGCCGGGGCCCGCGCGATGCGGACCCCGGCTCAATACCGTGACGATATGTCAGTTACGCTCTACACGTAGAACAGGATGTCGTCGTAGGTCGGGACCGGCCAGTAGTCGGCGGCCACGATCTCCTCCATGGCGTCCACGGCAGCACGCAGCGTATCCATAGCGGAAACGACCTCGTGCGCGTACACGTTGGCCTGCTCCTGGCCATCGAGAGCCTCGGCCTTCTGATGTACGGCGTCGAGCGCCTTGATGGAGTCGTTGATGGCGGTGATACCGTTGCAGAGCTTGTTGAGCGTGTTCTGCTCGCACTGCATGGCGGCCTCAGCACCGGCGGCACGAATAGTCTCAAGGCCCTTAGCGACCTTGGTGGCATAGGCGGTAATGACCGGGCGATAGGTACGACGCGCCTCGCGAACCATCGTGGTAGCCTCAATGTTCATGAGCTTGTTGTACTTCTCGAGCTTGCAGTCATAGCGGCACTGAGCCTCGGCCTTGGTCAGGACGCCCGTCTCCTCAAAGAGCGCAATAGCCTTATCGGAAACAAAGGCGGGAAGAGCGTCGGCCGTGGTCTTGTTGTTGGCAAGGCCGCGCTTCTCGGCCTCGATGGGCCACTCGTCGGAGTAGCCGTCGCCGGAGAACAGGATGCGCTGGTGATCGGTCAGCACCTTCTTGCAGTACTCGAGCGCGGCGTCCTGGAACTTATCCTCGGGCGTACCCTCGAGTGCGTCGGCGAAGGACTTGAGCGACTTGGCCACGGCGGCATCGAGCACCAGGTTGGAGTCGGAGACGTTCTGCTCGGAGCCGCAGGCACGGAACTCGAACTTGTTGCCGGTGAAGGCAAACGGGGAGGTGCGGTTGCGGTCGGTGTTGTCCTGCATCAGCTTGGGCAGGGTATCGGCGCCCAGGTCGAGCACACCGCGCGTGGCATGGACGGAAGCCTTGCCATCGATGATCTTCTCGACGACCTCGGTAAGCTGGTCGCCCAGGAAGATGGACATAATCGCCGGAGGAGCCTCGTTGGCGCCCAGACGATGATCGTTGCCGGCCGAGGCAACGGAGGCACGCAGGAGCTCCTGATAGTTATCGACGGCCTCGATCACCGCGGTGAGGAAGACGATGAACTGCAGGTTGTCGAGCGGGGTGTCGCCCGGGTCGAGCAGGTTCTCGGACTCGGTGCCAAGCGACCAGTTGTTGTGCTTGCCCGAACCGTTGATGCCCTCGAAGGGCTTCTCGTGCAGCAGGCAGACCAAGTCGTGGCGGGAGGCGATGAGCTTCATCTTCTCCATCATGACCAGATTCTGGTCGATGGCCTCGTTGACCTCGCCGTAGACGGGAGCGAGCTCGTGCTGGCAGGGAGCGACCTCGTTGTGCTTGGTCTTGGCAGGAATGCCAAGCGCCCACAGTTCATCGTCCAGGTCCTTCATATAGGACGAGACGGTGGGGCGGATAGCGCCAAAGTAGTGCTCCTCGAGCTCCTGGCCCTTGCAGGGAGCAGCGCCAAAGAGAGTGCGACCGGTGATGACCAGGTCCCTGCGCTTGCGGTAAGCGTCCTTCTTGATCAGGAAGTACTCCTGCTCATCGCCCACGGAAGGAACGACCTTCTTGGGGGTCTTGCCAAACAACGCCAAAACGCGCTTGGACTCACGCGAGAGCGCGGTCATGGAGCGCAGCAGCGGGGTCTTCTTGTCCAGGGCCTCGCCCGTGTAGGAGCAGAAAGCCGTGGGGATGCACAGGACATCGTCCTTAATGAATGCGGGGCTGGTGGGATCCCAAGCGGTGTAGCCACGGGCCTCGAAGGTGGCACGCAGGCCGCCGTTGGGGAAGCTGGAGGCGTCCGGCTCGCCCTGGATGAGGTTCTTGCCCGTAAACTTGGTAATGGCGGTGCCGTCGTGGTTGGGCTCGAGGAAGCTGTCGTGCTTCTCGGAAGTAATGCCCGAAAGCGGCTGGAACCAGTGCGCGTAGTGCGTCGCGCCCTTGGAGATGGCCCAGACCTTCATGGCGTGGGCAACGGCGTTGGCCACATCCAGGTCGAGCGGCTCACCCTCCTCGAGGGTTGCAGCAAGGCGCTTCCAAATGTCCTTGGGGAGGTAGTCCTTCATGACTTCCTCAGAGAACACCATGGTCCCGAAGCGGTCAGTAAGTTCGGCCATACGGAACTCCCTTCGTATCGGCACCGCGTGAGAAGCGGTGTTGATTACTAACGAACGAGTCATAGATTAGGCTCGTCGTGTTTCCGCAACATTACCGTTATGTTGCTGTCACGAAACCAATCAATGAGGTTACCGCATCGCGGCGGCGTTGCCGCCCTCAACAGCCAATCAACTGTATAAATTGCAGACCTCTCCCCATGGTTTAAGGGTAGTCAATTTGGGATGGGGCTCTATTAACTGGTATTTCGTATCAGATACCAGTCTTTATAGCCCCATCCTAGATTGACCGCTCTGCTATAGGAAATGTCGATAGCAAGGCATCTTTGATTGGTATCCCCGAATAGCGAGTGAAACTCCACCGTGACACAGTGGTGCTGTAGAATCCTTACAACACATCACACTATTTAAGTATCTAAAGGAGCACGATATGCGCGTCGACGAGGTTTTTAAGCAGGCAGCATCCCAGGGCACCGCACCCGTTTCGTTTGAGATGTTCCCGCCCAAGGGCGAGCTTACCCTTAACACGGCTCGCGAGGTGGCAGGCAATCTGTGCAAGCTTTCGCCGAGCTTTGTCTCGGTCACCTGCTCTGCCGGCGGCTCTGGCAACGGCGCCACCACCGCCCCCATCGCGCATATGATTACGAGCGAATTCAATACGCCCTCGGTGGCACACCTTACCTGTGTGGGCCGCTCGCACGCCGATATCGCCGCCAAGATCGACGAGTATCGCACCGCCGGCGTTGAAAACATCCTGGCCCTGCGCGGCGATCTTCCCGCTGGCGCGACTGAGGACGACAAGCCCGCCTCGGACTACGCCTACGCCTGCGACCTCATCCCTGAGCTCGTCGACGCCGGCTTTTGCGTGGGCGCCGCAGCCTACCCCGAGGGCCACATTGCTTGCGAGGATCTTAACCTCTCGGTCGAATACCTCAAGCAAAAGCAGGACGCCGGCGCGAGCTTCTTTGTGACGCAGCTCTTCTTTGATAACGAGTGCTTCTACCGCTTCCGTGAGCTTGCCGACAAGGCCGGCATCACCGTGCCCATCACCGCGGGCATCATGCCGTTTATGGGCAAGTCGCAGATCAGCCGCATGGTCTTTATGTGCGGCGCGTCGCTGCCCTCCCCCGTCATCAAGATTCTCGCCAAGTACGAGAACGACCCCGAGAGCCTGCAGGCAGCCGGTGTAGATTATGCCGCCCGCCAGCTTTGCGACCTCAAGGAGCACGGCGCCGATGGTCTGCACCTGTACACTATGAACCGTCCTGCAATCGCCGCGACCATTATGGAGCGCCTGGGGTAATGGAAAAACCGCACATCGATACAGCTGATGTCGAAGTGCCGGCCGACCTTGCGTCGCCGGCGCTTTACCGTGTCGATGCTGCCCACCACCCCCGCGTCGACCGCGCCGAGATGCTTCGCTATCTGGGCTACGGCGGCCAGCAGATTGAGCCCGAACTATCGCAACGCATTGAGCTTGTGGTCGAGCGCCTAGAGTTGGATATCGAGCCACGCGGCGTACGTCGCGTCTTTGCCGTCGATGCCACGGGCGTCGACGAGCAGGGCGAGCCTTGTATCCGCCTGGTCGGTACCAATGTTGAGCTGCGGGGCCGCGATATCTACCGGCACTTAAAGGACGCGCGCTTGGCAGCGCTCATGGCCTGCACCCTCGGGATGGCTGCCGAGCGCCGCCTGCGAACCACCGGAGCCCAGCAGCCCCTGGAAGGCGCTGTGCTCGACGCCGCATGCTCCGCTTACGTGGAGGCTGCTGTGGAGCAGATGGATCAGCAGGTCAAAGCAGCCGCCGCCGTCCACGGACTCGCCGGCAACTGGCGCTTCAGTCCCGGCTACGGCGACTGCCCGCTCTCGGCCCAGCGCTCAATCGTCGATGCGCTCAACGCCACGCGCCTCATTGGACTCACCGTCACACCCACCAGCCTGCTCATGCCCACCAAGAGCGTGACCGCAGTGATCGGCCTGTTCGACGGCGATGTCCACGACGCCCAGACCCGCCCCACCTGCAATATCTGCCGCATGCGCGAACACTGCCGCTTCCGCGCCGCCCACACCACCTGCTATTCCAGCCATTAGGAGCCGCCGATGTTTACTCCGCTTATCACTCACGATTCTGACGGTACTGCGCTGGCGGCACCCGTCGATGCCGCACGTCGCAACGGCGCCACGTACAAGACGCGCACGATTGACGACCTGCGCATTAAGGACGATCGCCTGCGCGCCGCCGTCGAGGGCACCGGGCATCTGCTGTTTGACGGCGGTATGGGCACCATGCTGCAAGCCGCTGGCATGAAGGCAGGCGCCCTGCCCGAGCTCCTCAACTTTGAGGAGCCCCAGGTCATCACCGATATCCAGCGTCAGTACGTCGAGGCGGGCTGTGACGTGATCACCGCCAACACCTTTGGCGCCAACGCCCATAAGCTCGACGGCGCCGCCACCGTGGCCGATGTCTTTGCCGCGGCCGTCACCTGCGCCCGCGAGGCCGGCGCCCGCTACGTCGCCGGCGACATCGCCCCCATCGGCGCCCTGCTGCGCCCCCTGGGCACCCTCAGCTTTGACGAGGCCTACGACCTCTTTGCCGAGGAGGTGCGCGCCGGTGTCGCTGCGGGCGTCGACCTCTTTATTATCGAGACCATGACCGACCTGGCCGAGATCAAAGCGGCGGTTCTCGCCTGCCGCGAGAACTCCGACCTGCCCGTCTTTGCCACCATGACCTTTGAGGAAGACGGCCGCACCTTCTTGGGCACGAGCCCCGAGGTCGCCGCCATCACCCTCGACGCCATCGGCGCCGATGTCTTGGGCATCAACTGCAGCCAGGGCCCGGCCGAGCTCCGCGGACTCGCTGCGCGCATGCTCACCGTCACCGATAAGCCCGTCATGGTGCAGGCCAACGCGGGACTGCCCCGCGTGGACGATGACGGCAACACGGTCTTTGACATCCAGGCACCCGAGTACGCCGAGGCCGTCGCCGGCATGATCGAGGACGGCGTGAGCGTCGTCGGCGGCTGTTGCGGCACCACGCCCACGCACATGGCGGCACTTCGCACCCTCATCGACAACCACACGCCCCGCCCGCGTCACCGCAAACCCAGCATGTCGGTCACGAGCGCGCAGACGGTTGTAGACCTTCCCTGCGACGGCCACAAGATTGCCGTCATCGGCGAGCGCATCAACCCCACCGGCAAAAAGCGTCTGCAGCAGGCCCTGCGCGACGGCGACCTGGATTACGTCGTGAGTCAGGGCATCAGCCAGCAGGAACAGGGCGCCGACATCCTGGACGTCAATGTGGGCCTGCCCGAAATCGACGAGGTCAAGATCATCCAGCAGGCAACCGAGCAGCTCCAGGGCTCCACGCTTCTGCCCCTGCAGATCGACTCCACCGACCCCGCCGCCGTCGAGGCAGCCGTGCGCCGCTACGCCGGCAAGCCCATCATCAACTCGGTCAACGGCAAGCAGCAGATCATGGACGAGATCTTCCCGCTTGTCGCCCACTACGGCACCAACGTCGTCGGCCTCACGCTCGACGAGGACGGCATCCCCGATACCGCCGAGGCCCGCTTTGCCATCGCCAAGTGCATCGTGGCCGAGGCCGCCCGCTACGGCATTGGTCCGGACCGCATCCTCATCGACTGCCTGGTCATGACCGCCTCGACCAACCAGCGCCAGGCCGAGCAAATCCTGCGCGCCATGTCTCTGTGCAAGGAGCGCCTGGGCGTCAAGTGCGCGCTCGGCGTGTCGAACATCAGCTTTGGCCTGCCTGCCCGCCCGCTGCTGGGCTCGGTCTTTTTGGCAGCCGCCTTTGGCGCGGGCCTGGACGCCCCCATCATGAACCCCGGTTCCAAGCGCTTTATGGACACCGTCTACAGCTATCGCGTGCTGAGCGTCGAGGACGAGGGCTCGACCGGATACATCGAGCGCTATGCCGGCTGGACCGATCCGTACAAGATCGCCGCCAACCCGGCAGCGGCTCAGGCCGCATCGAGTGATGCCGCGCCTGCTGCCGGCACCGCCGGCACTGACGGCAACGACGACCCGATTCGTCGAATGGTCGTCTCGGGCCGCAAAGGCGAGATCGCTGCCGAGACCGAGCGTCTGCTGACAGACCACGACGCTATGGACCTCATCAACAATCACTTTATCCCCGCTCTCGACGAGGTTGGCGTCCTCTTTGACCAGGGAAAGTTCTTCTTGCCGCAGCTCATGGCCTCGGCCGAAGCCGCGCGCGTGGGCTTCGATACCATCAAGCGCCTGATGCCCGCCGGCGAGATCGCCGACAAGGGCAAGATCTGCGTAGCAACCGTCAAGGGTGACATCCACGACATCGGCAAGAACATCGTCAAGATGCTGCTCGACAACTACGGCTACACCGTCTTTGACCTGGGCCGCGACGTCGACCCGCAAGAGGTGCTCAAGACCGTGCGGGAGCGCGACATTAAGCTCGTCGGCCTCTCGGCGCTTATGACTACCACGGTCGTCGCCATGGAGGAGACCATCAAGCTGCTTCATGCCGAGGTGCCGGGCGTCAAGATCATCGTAGGCGGCGCCGTACTCACCCCCGAATACGCCAAACAGATTGGCGCTGACTACTACGCCAAGGACGCCGCCGAGAGCGCGCGCATCGCCGAAGAGGTCTTTGGGCAGTAACACAACGGAAACAACCGAGCACCAAAACGTGCCGCATGCGCCACTTGGCACGTGCGGCACGTTAGAATAGACAAGACTATGCTCGTTTTGGCAGATAGGAGCGCAAGGATGGCGATCACGCCCGCAGAAATCGCGGAAACCCGCGGCATGGTTGAGGAGCAGAACCTCGACATCAGGACCATCACCATGGGTGTTTCGCTCATGGGTTGCGGCGACGAGAACCTCGACCGCATGTGCACGAAAATCTACGACCACGTGACGCACACGGCTGAGCATCTGGTCGAGACCGCCGAGAACCTCGAGCGCGAGTACGGTATCCCCATCGTCAACAAGCGCGTTTCCGTCACCCCGGTGGCGCAGATCGCCGCGTGCTGCAAGGATGAGGACCTCACCCCCATCGCGCATGCCCTCGACCGCGCGGCCGAGACGCTCGGCATCGATTACCTGGGCGGCTTCTCCGCGCTCGTCCAGAAGGGCATCGGCGATGCCGACCGCCGCGTTATCCAGTCCATCCCCCAGGCGCTCGCCACCACGAGCCGCGTCTGCTCCAGCGTCAACGTCGCCAGCCTGCGCGCCGGTATCAACATGGACGCCGTGCTTATGGCCGCCCAGACCATCATCGATGCCGCGAAGCTTACGGCAGATGAGGATTCCGTCGGCGCTTCCAAGTTTGTCTGCTTTGCTAACATGGTCGAGGACTCACCGTTTATGGCGGGCGCCGTCCACGGCGGTGGCGAGGCCGACGCCGTCATCAACGTAGGCGTCTCGGGCCCCGGCGTTATGGCAGCAGCCCTGGAGAAGCTGCCCGATTCTGCATCGATGATGGAAGTCGCCGAGAAGATTAAGCAGACCGCCTTTAAGATCACCCGTGCCGGTGAGCTCATGAGCCGCGAGGCCGCCCATCGTCTGGGTGTCGAGAAGGGCATTGTCGACCTTTCGCTGGCACCTACGCCTGCCATCGGCGACTCCGTCGCTCGCATCCTCGAGATCATCGGCGTGGGCACCTGCGGTGGCCCCGGCACGACCTGCGCGCTCGCCATGCTCAACGATGCCGTCAAGAAGGGCGGCGTCATGGCCAGTTCCAGCGTGGGCGGCCTCTCGGGCGCCTTTATCCCCGTGTCCGAGGACGCCGGCATGATCGCCGCCGTCGAGGCCGGCGCGCTTTCGCTCGAGAAGCTCGAGGCCATGACCTGCGTGTGCTCCGTTGGCCTGGACATGATCGCCATCCCTGGCGACACCCCGGTCGAGACCATCGCCGGCATCATCGCCGACGAGATGGCCATCGGCGTCATCAACAACAAGACCACGGCCGTCCGCGTGATTCCTGCCATCGGCAAGGGCGTGGGTGACTGCGTCGAGTACGGCGGCCTGTTCGGCCGTGCGCCCATCATGCCGGTGAACCCCAACGCCGGCACCGTGCTTGCCCATCGCGGTGGACGCTTCCCGGCGCCGCTGAACTCGCTGAAGAACTAGCTGAGGGGGACTGGCGAGGAGCCCCGGGGAGGGCAAATATATAAGGTCGCCTGCTCGGACAGTCCTGGCTCGCACGGAGAGCACATTAAGTGCTCTCCGGCTCGTGCGGAACTCGCGATCGA